>QIEW01000092.1 GCA_003230535.1 bacterium | reverse complement strand
TGAACATTTTGTTTTTTGACCGTTACTTTGTAAGTAGCTGTATTCAAATAACATCATTAATGTTTACCATGGATTTATGAATAATCCGGGTAGCAGTTTCCCTTTTTGAAAAAGAAGGGTTAGGGGAGATTTATAAACCATAATTTTCCGGATTTCTTTAAAATTAATGGGATTGCTTCGGCGATAAACCCGCCTCGCAATGACACCCGGGACTTTTTACGATTGCATCCTGATTGACTTTCAGTAAAATAATGTGATATATTATTTAATCAAATAATAAATGCGGTAATTAATGGCACACAAAACACTGTGATATCGATTCGGTTTTATATGGATTTTGTCGTCGGTTAAGAGCGAAACTGATCCGGCTTATTAGAAACGGCCAGAAAGGAGGCTACCATGGATCTTATCCAATCGATCAAGGAGAGACGTTCAATTAACTTTTTTGAGCCTGATGTAGAAATTCCTGATGAAAAAATTAACGAACTGATTTCCATTGCCAATCTCGCTCCATCATCATTTAATCTTCAGCCATGGAAGGTCATTGTAGTAAAAGAGAAAAAGAGAAAGAAGGCGTTAAGGCGGTGTGCGTTCGATCAACCTAAGGCTGAGGAAGCATCGGCGGTATTTATAATCATAGCCGATCCCGAGGGGGTTGAACTTAACCGGGAGCGGGTCTTGGATAGCTGGGCGGAGCTGGGTTATATAAAAAATGATCAGCAGAGGCTGATGTACCAGGGTATGATGAATAAACTCTATGGGGAAAAGGACAGCCTTACCAGGAAGATATTTGCCGTAAAAAATGCCTCCCTTTTTGCCATGAATCTAATGAACGCCGCCCGGGGGCTTGGTCTTGAGACACACCCGATGGATGGTTTCGAGGTCGCCTGTGTCAGGAAGGAATTTGATATCCCCGATGATAAAATCATCCCTATGCTGATCGCCGTAGGTTATCTTAAAAAAGGAAAATCAGCGCTCCCCAGGGCGTTTAGACGAGATATTGAGGAATTTACCAGGAGGGAATATTGATCGGGTTCTTTTATAACCAAAAGTAATCCCGACTTTGATTTTCTGCCATGTTGACACTACCGCCAAATAAGTATAAGATATGGGTAATTATGAAGATATTATTAAGAATAAGAGAATCTTTCATCTGTATCATTTATATGTACTGACAGCACGCTAAGGTTATCTGAAAAAGAAACGGAACCCGTAATTTATCCGGCTGTTAAATATAGGAGCTGGGTTATGAGGTTTTTTTGTGTTTAAATTCAGGAAGGTAGCCTTAATATGGGCTGTGATACCGCTTAATATTTATTGAATTGCTATAGGAGGCGTTATGTTCTTAGAAAAAGCCTGGGCATTGGCTCCCTCACCTCAGGGGCCGGAAGGGGCTTCTCCGGGGGCGGCTGATCCCGGAGCGGCAGGTTATCTAATACAGTTTGCCCCGTTAATCTTGATATTCGTCGTATTTTACTTTTTACTTATTCGACCGCAGCAGAAGAAGCAGAAAGATCTCCAGGAAATAATTAAGAGTGTCAAAAAGGGCGATAAAGTGACTACCAGCGGCGGGCTGGTAGGGGTAATAACCGATGTCCGTGAGACTACGGTAATCCTAAAATTAGGTGAAAACGCTAAGGCGGAAGTGTTGAAGAGCGCTATTTCGGGACTGCGGTAATACTATAACATAACAGTGATGAACTCGTAAAAAATCAGAAAACACACATTCTTGTCATTCCCGTGCAAACGTGAATCCATCATTTTCAGATAGTTAGAATCAGGATGGATTCCCGATTTCGCGGGAATGACGACTTTTTACGAGGCCGTCAATAGTAACTTATCAACAAACAAATAAAGGGAATAGAGGATAGAGCATTGGATAGTAATCTAAGGTGGAAAATAGGAGTTATAGTTATAGCAGTCTTGGCGGCCGTAATTTGTCTTGTGCCCACATTTGTAAGCGATCTGCCCGGCTGGTGGGTCAGGTTCCTCTCGGAAGATAAGATCAGCTTGGGCCTGGACTTACAAGGTGGAACCCATCTGATCTTAGGAGTAAAAACGGAGGAAGCCGTTAAAAGCTCCATGGAGCAGCTCCAGAGCGACCTAAAGCAAACACTCCGGGATGAAAAGATTCCTTTCCTCAGCATAGAGTCGGGTGATGATTATAGTATCAAGCTCACCTTGGCTAACCAGGATTACAAGGATAAGCTGGAGGACCTCTTGGAACGCTTCCCGCAGCTCGAACCGGAGCAAATCGGGGGCGAACAGCCGGCATGGAACTTGTCGCTGCGCCCCGCAGAGGAGCAGCGAATCAGGGATTCTGCGGTCAGCCAGGGATTAGAGACTATCCGTAATAGAATTGACCAGTTTGGGGTAGCCGAACCCAGCATCCAAAGACAAGGCAATGACCAGATACTGGTGCAGCTGCCGGGAGTAAAGGATACCCGAAGGGCGATCCAACTTATCGGGCGCACCGCCATGCTGGAATTTAAGCTGGTAAATGAGGAGGCGAGTATTGATGAAGCCTTAAAAGGTAAGCTTCCTAAAGGCAGTGAGCTCTTGTATGGGAAAAAAACTATTGATAAGAACACCGGACTCCATGAGCGGGGAAGTCCATATATAATAATAAAAAAAGCGGTTATGGCCGGGGATGTACTTACTGATGCCCGGATGCAGATAGACACTGAGTATGCCGAACCGTATGTCTTAATGACTTTTGACAGCCGGGGGGGCCGCCTGTTTGCCAGGATAACCGAGGCAAACGTCAAACGCCGGATGGCAATCGTGCTGGATGGCACGGTCTATTCCGCTCCGGTCATCCAAGAAAAAATAGAGGGCGGCCGGGCCCAGATTACCGGAAATTTTACCACCGAAGAAGCCCATGATCTGGCGATTGTACTGCGGGCGGGAGCATTGCCGGCGCCGGTTGAAATTCAAGAACAGCGCACCGTTGGCCCATCCCTGGGACATGATTCAATCCGAAAAGGCATCCTGGCGATTATCGCCGGTGGAATTTTTGTTCTGATATTTATGGTAGTCTATTATAGATTATCCGGCATATTAGCCGATTTGGCTTTACTGCTCAATTTACTATTCCTGATGGCCGTTATGACCTTCCTGAAAGCCACGCTGACCCTGCCGGGTATTGCCGGGATAGTGTTGACAGTGGGGATGGCGGTGGATGCTAATGTGCTTATCTTTCAGCGTATCAGGGAAGAGCTTCGCGGAGGAAAATCAGTTCGCACCGCCATAGATCAAGGTTACAAACGAGCCTTCACAACTATTTTGGATGCCAACCTGACTACCCTTATCGCCGCCCTGGTGCTGTTTCAATTCGGCACCGGCCCTATTCGGGGGTTTGCGGTAACCTTGTCTTTGGGACTGGCCATCAGCATGATTACCGCCATCTGGGTTACCAGAATAGCTTACGACCTGGCGCTGCAAAACCGGAAGGTCGCGAAGCTGAGTATTTGATACCAAGCTGCAATCAAACAGATTGTGAAAATACCTGAAAACCATGAGATAAGGACAAAGATGCCTTGAGAAGGATGGAGACGGGCTATGAGTCAAGTAGCTATTCAGTATATCTCAGATGAGAACGGAAATATTACCGGCGTAATCGTACCTATTGATCTTTGGTGTGAGATTGAATCCGAGAAAGAGACAGCTTATCTTCTTAAAAGTGAGGTCATGAAGCGGCGTATCTTGGAAGCTAAAGGTCGTCAGGCTGGAATCCCTTTTGAGGTGGCTTGTGAAAAACTTGGAATTTGACCCGGCTGCATTTGAAGACCTGGCATGGTGGATTGAAAATGACCGTAAGAAGGCGCTGAAGATTGTAAGGATGATTAAAGATATTCAGCGAGACCCATTTCATGGAATTGGAAAGCCTGAAAAGTTGAAGCATGAACTATCTGGTTGTTGGTCTAGGCGCATAGATAATGAACATCGGCTTGTTTATGAAGTTCTGGAGGCCAAGATTAGGATATTAGCTTGCCGGTACCATTACTAAATTTTCCATGAGAGAGAAAAAGCTGGTCAGGTTAAGGTTTGGCCGCATAATTGCTTGGTATATATGAGACTTGTTAAGATGTGAAGAGAATATTTAAAGTGCGAAGGTCAAATGTTGAGATCTGACCCCTGTTTACTTTTTTTAGGAGGTTAGTACCTATGACAGACTTAGCTGTAGCGGAAAAAAAATATACCTACGAGGATTATTTGAAAACCCCTGATGATGTGAGATATGAACTCATCGAAGGAGAACTGCTGATGACGCCTGCGCCAAATACTGAACATCAGAGGATTTTGAGAAAATTAGGGTTCAAGATGGTAAAATTTGTAGAGGAAAATGATCTCGGTGAGGTCTTTTATGCTCCTTGTGATGTCTACCTGGATGATGAGAATACTCTCCAGCCGGATATACTTTTTGTCTCAAAGGAAAAGCTTAAAATTATAGGTAAAAACTATATTCAAGGCGCTCCCGACCTTGTGGTAGAAATAATTTCTGAGCAGAGCGCCTATAGGGATACTATCCAGAAAAAGATGCTTTATGCCAGATTTGGGGTTAAAGAATATTGGATAGCCGCCCCTGGTGAAAAGATGATGGAGGTGTATCACTTAGATAATAAGAGGTATCGGCTCACCAAAACTTATTTCTATAATAACATCCTTGAATCTCAGATACTGAAAGTTGAATTAAAGGAGATTTTTTGAAGGAGCGATGGATGCTTGTATGCCCTGCTTTTAGGTCAAGACCTGATACCCAAAAAGGATTTGAAGAAGGGCAATCAACAAATGTTGAGACCTGGCCCCTTTTCGTTGTTTTGAAGCGTTAAAAGACCGATCTTGTCCCCGCTGTCTAATAGAATCAGGCTAAGATGTTAATTATACATTCACGCAATAGTGTTCCCATTCGTTTGACCGAAGAGCGATGGCGACATATTGTGCGCCGTCACCCGGAAATGGGGCATCAACGTGAACGAGTTTTGGAAACATTGGTAGAGCCTGATATAATCCAGCAAGGAGACTTTGGCGAATTACTGGCCATCCGCTTTTATTCCGAAACACCATTGACCAGCAAATTTTTGGTAGTGGTGTTTCGGGAAATTAATCTCCATGATGGATTTATTCTGACCGCTTATCTGACCAGTCGGCCATTGGCCAGGAGGTTAATACTATGGAAGCGGTAAAAATCTTGGAAAAACCGGCCACAATTAATTGGGATTATGATGAAGAGGCTGACGTCCTCTATCTCTCCATCGGAGAGCCTCGGCCAGCCGTAGGTATGGATATCGGCGAAGGAGTTGTTTTGCGCTATGACGAGAGCCGCCGGGAAGTCGTGGGGGTAACCTTGATCGGGTTGCGGGCGAGGTTGCTCAAAGGATTGGCTGCATAATTCGTTGATATATATGAAATTTGTTAAGGTGTGAAGCGAATATTTAAAGTGCGAATGTCAAATGTTGAGATCTGATCCCCTTTTACCTTTCCTTGGCCGTTAAAAAAAGAGGTGAGACTAACATTGACGATGTAAGCAGCAATTATGTATTTTGGGAGGGTACATAGAACCTACAACAATTCAATAAGAGGAGGAAGAAGTGAAAAAGATAGCTGTTATTACGTGCTCAATTTTTATATGTTTGTTGGTGACCAAGATGAGTTGGTCTGCATCATTGATAATTGAAGAAGACACGCACCATTTGGGGAACAATACTATGCCTGATTGGGATGTGCCTGTACCAGAAGGTTATGTTTGGGTAAAGGACTTTTTCCTCCCCACATTACCTGGAGGAATATCTTACATTGTTCTTAGGTTAGATACTTTCCACGTAAATGGCTGGGAATGTATTTCTTTCCGACCTTATGGCGATAAAATTTATATAAATGGCATACTCGTTGGAGACATGATCGGTTATGGCTGCGGCGGTAATGACGCTTGGAGATTCTATAATTTCAATGTTGAATCTCACATTTTTCATGATGGGTGGAACACTATCAGGATAGAGGTTCCAGACGATGGTTCGGATGACATCATGTTCAGAGACATAAAACTAATGGTTAATTGGTAAACTAAGAGGGGGCGAGCAAAGTGGACTCAGGTTTCAACATTTGGCATAGGCAAAAATAAGGCATAGGTCTTGGCATGAAGCATTAATTCTTTGCTGTTTCAAAAAAGAACGGGGGTACTTTAATACTTGGCTGACAATGCGCTCCATCTGGCGAAATACCGCCGGGAGTTTTTCGCGGGTGAGCTTTGGCGTAGACTAAAATATGGGACGAATAGTTACCTTTGTTCATTGGTGTTAAGAGTTTAGGAGGGAGGTAGTTATGCGAATAAGCATTGAAATTCCAGAGGAAATAAGAGAAAAATTGCCTCAAAAAGAGGAAACACTTACCAAGATATTCTTATTAGGACTCAGGAAAGAAAAAACCCGCCAAGCGTTAGAAAAATTAAGGGGCCTAAAGGGAGCTTTAAAAAAAGCCTATCCAAATATTACCTCTGTGGAACTCCAGCATAAGGCAAAAGAGTTGTGGTGATCCTTATTGACACTAACATATTTCTGGAATATCTCCTGGGCCAGCAAAGGGCTGATGATTGCCTGAAGGCCATAGAAAAGATCATTAGCGATGAGATAGAAGCTGTTATAACCTCTTTCAGCCTTCACTCTATAGAGGTAATCATGCTGGGGAAGGGGCTGAAAGAGGAGCTTAAAACCTTTCTAGCCGCCCTTTCTGAGATTCAATATATCACTCTTTATAATACTTCTTTATTAGAAGATAGACAAGCTATTGTCGAAATGGAGAGGACAAAATTAGATTTTGATGATGCAGTCCAGTTTTGTGTGGCTAGAAAACTCAAAGCCACAATTTTGACTCTTGATAAACATTTTCGTAAATTAAAAGAAGTGACAGTTCTTACCCCCTGATTGCCAATTATATGATATTACCATCGGCCTGGAAAAACAAATTGGGCGATATAGAAGTTGTTGATCAGATAGAAGTAGAATTAGCTGATCAAACCCCAGAGATCGGGGAGATTTGCGGCCCGGTAAGATTACAAATAGAAGGATTCAGACCGATATATACAGAAGTTTTGTTTATAGACATGAAGCCGGAGGATGGAATATATGAACCATTAATAGGTTATATTGTATTAGAACAGTGTCAAGCTGGAGTTGATATGCTTGGGCACAGGCTGGTACACATAAA
>QIEW01000288.1 GCA_003230535.1 bacterium | reverse complement strand
ATTAGGACTTTGCAGGCAAAAAACCGGACCTGAAAAAATTAAACCCCTTATTTTACAGTGAGTTACTATCCCACCAAATCAAACTTCCGTTGAAAGAATTTTACTATAATTGCCGCATCTCCAGCGCGGTCTTTCGGCTTAATGCCAAAGCGCCTGTAGTGTGCGATGCCCCAGATACGGGAAAACGGGGGATAACGCCAGGGTCGGATACTATCGCTTGAAGCTATTCTATTCCAGGTATTGGCAAATATTTAGTAATAAGGTAAAATTAAAGGAACGGGCGAGGGAGAAGGGCAAGAGGAAGCATTGAGGATTTGAGGGAGTGAGGTAGATGAACTCGTAAAAAGTCAGAACACACACATTCTTGTCATCCCCGCGAAAGCGGGAATCCAGTGTTTTCAGATAGTTAAAACCAGTACGGATTCCCGCTTTCGCGGGAATGACAACTTTTCAGGAAACCATCAAGTATGACAGATAAATGGCGGAAAAATTGATTTAAATGAACGGAAAAATAAAAGTTTTTCTTTGCTACGCCAAAGAGGACAGAGGAAAAACAGAGCAACTTTATAGCAGGTTGAAAGATAGAGGGGTTTGACCCTTGGCTTGATACGGAAAAGCTTCTGCCTGGCCAGGAGTGGAAGCCTATCATTGAGCAAGCTATTAGAGATGTTGATTTTTTCTATCGCTTGTCTTTCTAGTAATTCCGTTAGCAAAGAAGGGGTTACCGCTAAATCAAACAAAACCTATTTTTTTGAAAATAAATATTTAGTAATCACAAGAACAACCCCAAACACTTCTGCTAACGTTCCTCCCATGTACAAATTTAAACTTGGCTCTTGAAACTTTAATTTCTCCAAACCCACCGCAACAAAAACAACATTCATCACTATCAATTGAACCACTAATATCCAAATAAAATAAATTGCATATCGTTTTTTTAGGGCAGTATCGGTCTTGCGGTCATCAATTTCAGCCAGTCGTTTTTCTTTGTCTAAATTTTCAAGCTCACTAGCGAAAGCGGAAGCGGCTGCTTGACTAACTTCTTTAGCGAAAGGTTGGTTTTGGGAAGTATCACCTTTTGCCATTATCTATATTTTGGATAATTTAATATTTTTTAATCGAAAGCGTATGGCATCATCCGATACGCTAAATTTTTGGGCAAGCATAAAAGACGGAACGCGTTCTTTATAAAGGCGGGTAATGTCTTCTTTTGGCATTAATAAGCAAGCTGCAAATTGATTGGCAAATACTTCTTCATCATTAGTTCCGCTAGCTGAATCATTGTTTCTTAAGTCAACATATTGATATGATTCTTCCTCATTTTCAACACGTTTTAAGTAATGCCCTAATTCATGGGCACAACTAAATCGTTTACGGTTAATGCTATCTGTTTTGCTAATGATAATAACAGGGTCGCTTCCTTTGTCTTTTATTAATGCACCAGAAACTTCACTTGGCAATTTAGTTTCTATTATCCTGATGCCCATCTTTTTTGCAATCCAGACAGGGTCAACCGGGAACCCGCGATTCCCCCATATGTCTTTAAGTATTATGTCAGCAGATTCTTTGGGGGTCATTGTTTTTGTTTCTCCAAATATAAAAATCGCTTATTTCTGCCCAGTTAAAGTATACCAGAATAAAATATTTTTTACAAAATAGCAAACTGACCCACTACCCATAAATGCAATCATACATCAGACTGCTAAATCTTGCCAACCCGAATAATTCGGGATCATAAACACGCTCCCGCTGGTCGCTTCCATAGCGGGAGTTTTCGGTAATTTGTATGAGCTGAGCCATTTTGTTTTTTGACCGTTATCATGTAACTAGCTGTATTTAAGCAACATCATCAATGTTTGCCGTGGATTTATGAATAATACGGGCCAAATGACACTTAAATACGACTCCTAAGTTCTTTCTCCCTCGCCGGTTCGGATTTGGAGGTCAGCAGGTTAAAGTTGGGGTAGGAAGATTGGGGGCCGAAGTTGTACTCCACCAGGGGGCGGACAAGCTGGGTGGTGATGGTCTGGGAGAGGGCGCGGGCGTCGGCCTCCATCAGATCATGTCTTACTTCCTGGTGCACCTTCCCCAGGGCGTAGGAGCCTGATCCCACGTTTTCGGTAGTGAGGGTCTGTCCCAGGACGGCCTTTGATATCTCCTGGTTACAGAAGCGCGCCAGTCCCTCATAGAAATTTACCGAAGCTGACTTGGCGGCCTCCACAAACTCGATGCTCATACCTTCCGGGATGATGGCGGCGGCATCCTGCGCCAGGTTAACGACAGCTTGGAGCAGCACCTCCCGATCGTTCTCCGATGATCCGGCCGGGTATTTACCCAGGCGGAGAGGCATACCGAATACTTCGGCAAATGATACCCAGTCTTTGACGGCGTAATGCTTAAAGAGATACATCCATACCACTACCCGCAGGATCCCTCCCCTGCTGGCAACACCGGAGCGGGCGCGGTATTGATGAATAATGAATTTATCCGGTGGCAGATATTCCCCCCGGATAGGCTCAGCATCGCTTAGCAGCCTAAAACCCTCGCCGGTCTCTTCCGGCCTGAACCACTTCTGATGCCGCCAGGCCAGCTTTTCCGGCGCCACTGCACCCTGCTTTACCTCCCACATAATCTCCAAGACTGAAAATCCCTTCCCCAGAGCATCCAGCAGGTCTATGAGGGCCTGTTCCAACTCCAGCCTGTCGAGGGATTCTTGTACAAATTGAGTTATTTTAGCTGCTTCCCGTCCGCTTTTCGGCGGCAGCACTTGGTAGTCCAGATTGGCTACCGAAAGTTTGCGGGTCTGGAGGCAGGAGAAGATATGGGCGTCCTTTTCTTCCAGCTCCTCAAACAACTCCATCTGACGGTAGTGGTCGCCGGCATCGGCTTCTCTTAGGATAGAGGACAGTTTGGCCGGAGTTAGGTTAGCGGAAGGGTAGGACGACCATAAGCTTCTGATACCGGCTACGGTAGGTCGGGCAACTTCGGATAATACGGGTTCTTCAATCTGCTTGGGCATGGTTTACCTCCTCATTTAGCAATGTGGTTGCCAGGTTTAAGGGACTAACAAATGTAGTTGCCCCGTTTGTTAAATTTATTGACATCCAAGAGTGCGTTAGGTAATGTATAGTCAAGTTTAGAAGAAAGACAACAAGGAAAAACTATCCTCAGAGGAGTATCTTATGGAAAACAAAGAGCCCAAATATCATAGGTCATATCAAAAGCTTTTGGGTGAAATCAATCAGGATCACAAAAGAAGAAAACCTCTCTTTGAGGAACTTGAAAACCAATTTGACGGGAAAGGAGTGGTGTCGTTTTTTACCTCCTTCCGTTTTCCAGTACTAATTGATGATAGCGACCCCACAATGCTGGAAGAGGTTTTCCAAAACACTGACCTAAGTAAAGGGTTGGTGCTGGTAATAGATTCTCCCGGCGGCGATGGTTTGGCGGCTGAGAGAATTATCAATGTTTGCAGGACTTACTCAAACGACAATTTTGAGGTAGTGGCGCCTCATATGGCTAAATCAGCAGCTACCATGATTTGTATGGGGGCCAACAAAATTTGGATGAGCCCTACTTCTGAATTGGGGCCTATAGACCCACAAGTAATTGCGGGTGACAAGAGATTTTCTGTCCATAGTATCATTACGAGTTATCAAGAGCTTTTTGACCAGGCGGTAAAGGCGGAGGGACGCATTGAACCGTTTTTACAACAGCTTAGTAAGTATGATGCCAGAGAGATAGAAAGTTATAAGGCGTTTCAAAAACTGTCAAAGGATATAGCTAAAAAATCGCTAAAAAGAGGTATGATGAAAGAGGTTGAAGAAAATGAAATTTTGAACAAAATAGACATCTTTCTGAAGGCGGAGGAAACACAGGTTCATGGACGTCCCATCAACTATCAACAAACTAGAGAGGCTGGACTAAATGTAGAGCTAATAAATAATAAAAGCAAACTTTGGCATCTTTTATGGGATCTGTATTTGCGAACACACCATATAGTGACCAACCAGGCAGGGAAAATAATAGAATCAAAGACGGATGTCTTTTTGGGGCGGCCAAATCAATAGGGTTAGAAATTTATAGGTTTAGGTGGAATATGCCTAACCCAGTCGGTGGTATACTCTTGACTAGGAGGCGGTTTAGTGCTGTAGCGGCGGACTTTCTTCATCAACTCATCAAAGGTTTCTATCTCGCCTTCTACCTTGGCTTTCTTCTCATCAGGGCAAATTTTATCTATAAGCTGTTTCTTCAGTTCTTCTTGCATCTACATCTCCACCTTTCCATTTGAATTTTAGCATGATATTCAAACCCTGTCAACCTCTATCTTACTTTAGGGGAGAGAATATATCAGAAGCTGACAAATTAGTCAAACACGACCGCACGACAAGTGGTGTTTAAACTTGATAATCACCGTGTAGGATGAGGCTATTGCGAACGCCTATTTTGGTTATCGCGAAATGGTCAGGGCGGTGGCTATGACCTACTCTCTCAATACCCGCCATGGTGCAGCCATTTCCGTCGGGCCACACTCTGGTAACCCGGTTTAAAGTTGGGGGTATTGGCTTGGGCATATAAGGCCAAAGCCAGCGCCCAGAAATAGTCGGCATGGGCGGAACTTTCTTGAGAAACGTCAAACCTGATGTTGCCGGCAGCGGTGATATGCTTCCTGATGGAGCGAATGTCAGCCGTCAATTTTCTGTCGTCGGGAATACGGACTTTGCGTTGTTCAAAGGCAATTTTAGCGGTGACCGCCAGGGTTTCTTTTATGGCGGCGGTGAAATGGATTGGCTCTACCGCCGCATAAACTCTGTTCAGGTCCTCGGCCAATTGCATCCCTAAGCCGGTTGAGTCTATGCAAACTCGTCGGGGCCGGAACGTATTGATTAGCTCCTCCAATAACTGAGCCTGGATGGCAAAACTAGCTCCTTTTAACGCCTCTATCTTTTGGGTATAGCAAACGTCCCCCAGCTTCTCTAGAATATAAATTACAGTAAGGTCATGGCGGCGGCCTACATCTACGCCAAAATAATATTCCCCTCCCTCACGAGGTGTTTCCACCCCCAGCTTCGCGGCCTCCGGTCCCGAAATAACGCAGGAACGGATTAGCTCCAGGGAGAAGTATGCCCCATGCTCAGATAGGAATTGGCCTTCATACTCCTGGGCGAATGTTTCAGTATCCATATTGGCGCGCAGCTCTTCCAGGTCAATCCGGAAACCTTCGGCCATCGCCCGGTAGATGTCCACCTTATGTTTGCTGAATTTATTATCCCCGCTCCACAGCTCCCAAAAGGGACCGCAATCCCCTGCCGGAGTGCTTACTATCCTGAGCAGATAATTGCCGCGTGTAATAGTGGGCATAATGGCGCGGTAGATAGCTTCAGGATGCTCGTGATGGGCAAACTCATCTAAGAATACATGTCCGGTAAAACCCCGTATAGTCCGGGGATTAGCAGGTAAGCTTAAGATGCGCGAGCCATTGGGCAGGCGACATTCCCCGCTGCCCGAGGCGTCCGGTTTCAGCGCCCCGCCGCTGAGGTGAGCAAATGCCCGCAGATGCAGGTAGACCTTCCGGAGCAGCTCCTTGGACTGTCGCTCGGAAGCTGAAAGGAAAATGATGTTATTCTTAGAAGATAACGCCTCGAGCGCTCCTTCCAACGCCAGACAGAACGAGAAACCCACTTGCCTGGCTTTAAGGGCTATCTTAAATCGGGATCGATCCTCAATCCAGCGTCGCTGATAAGGTAATAAGATTGATTGCCGCATATAAATAACCTGAATATCTTGCGTGGCTGCTTCTGTTTAGTTGACAGGAGGCGTTACTGTCCTCTATATTAGGGGCTTATGGCAAGACTAAGCCGCAACCGGGTAATTGAAAAGGCCAGCAAAGGCGCAAGCCTGGCAGGTGAAGACCTCTCAGGGCTTGATCTTTCCTGGGCCGATCTTGCTGGAGCTGATCTTTCTAAGGCGAACCTCTTTGGAGCGAATCTCAACGGGGCCAACCTCTCTCAAGCTAACCTCATGTGGGCCAGCCTGTCCGATACTGACCTGTCTGCCGCCAACCTCTCTCAAGCCAATTTAACTTATGCCAACCTTACCTGGGCCGACCTTGTCCTGGCCAACCTGTCCCGAGCCGATTTATCTGAAGCTATCCTCAATGGGGCCAGGCTGATTGGGGCGGACATCTCCCGGGCCAAACTAATGGGGGCCACTCTCTATGAAGCCTGCCTGGCGGGGGCTAATCTCTCTCAGGCCAACCTGAACAAGGCGGATATTCGGGCAAGTAGTTTGACTAACGCTGATCTGACCGGCGCCAGACTCACCGGCGCCAAAGTATACAACATAGGACTTGCCGCCGCTAAGCTGGATGACATTGTATGTAGGTGGTGTGATCTTAGCCCGGATGGAGATGGAAAGGATATTTGCCGACCCGGTGACAGCGGCTTTAGGGAAGTTGTCCGGGCACTGGAAACATTAGCCGCCCCCATCTTAACTGAATACATTTGAGCCTCTTGCAAAAGTGCCAGGGCGCTGGCCTACCCTATATGGGTAGTGTTGGGGCCACTGCCCCAACATATAGTACGGCTAACTTCTTTAAAATGACTTTTGCAAAAGGCTCATTTATGCCAATCTTTTCGAGGAATAAAAATTTTTGGGGAATAAAAATGCTTCGGATGTGATCTATTAAATACTAAGCGTTGTTATGGGGCCTCAAATTGAAACAGCGGATTCAGCTCTTGCTCTTGCAGATATCTGTGTAAGATTGGAGAAGGAAATGGAGGTAATATTCAGTAACATAACTGATCGCACGGTTCCATTTGCAATAATTTCCGCTCCTTTTTCAATCTTTACTTTTGCCGCTCTTTATAGTATAATATGTTCTATATTGTTTACATAAATGATTGAGTAATGTTTTTAATTTAAACGTATCGGAAATCCTTTTTTTGGCTCTTACCGCCCGGATTATTCATAAATCCACGGTGAGCATTGATGATGTATGTATTTGAAGACAGCTACTTACAAAATAACGGTCAAAAAACAAAGTTTTCATACCAATCACCGAAAACTCCCGCTATGGAAGCGACCAACGGGAGCGTGTTTATGATCCCGAATTATTCGGGACCGAAGGGGCTATAAGTTTAATGCTTAAACTAACCAGACAGGAAGTAATTGAAAAAATAAACAAAGGCGAGAGTCTTGCAGGACGCAACCTCGCCGGTATTGATCTTTCTGGGGTTAACTTGCGTGAGGCCGACCTCTGTGAGGCCAACCTCTCAAAAGCCAAACTCTCCGGGGCCAACCTAAACTGGGCCAACCTCTCTTGTGTCAACTTATCTAAAGCCAATCTCTCTGATGTTAAGGCGCATTGGGCCGATCTTTCCGGGGCTAACCTCTCCAAGGCTAACCTCTCTAATATAAAACTTTCCGGGGCCAAACTATATTGGGCCAACCTCGCCGGAGCTCACCTGAATAGAGGAAATTTTTCAGGAGCCAAACTTTCCGGGGCCAAACTCCCCAGAGCCAAACTCTCTGAGGCTGAACTTCTTAATGTCAACTTCTGTGAAGCTGATCTTTCAGGAGCCAAACTCTCAGGAGCTAAACTTTCAGGGGCTAAACTTTCAGGAGCCAAATTATTTAAGGTTAACTTTTCCGGGGCTGATCTTACCGGGGCTGATCTCTCAGAAGCTAAGCTCGCCGGGGCTAAACTCTATAAAACTAACCTCACCGGGGCCAGGCTTTGCAAAGCCGATCTCACCGGGGCCAAGCTAACCGGCGCTAAGTTATATGGAGCCAAGTTTAAGGATGCCAAGATTGATAAAATAGTCTGCAAATGGTGCGATCTTAGTTCGAATGGGGATGGGAGAAATATCCTCCGTCCCGGTCGGGATGGTTTTGAAAAGATTATTCAGGCGCTGAAATCTTTTTGTAAATGTTCCCGCAGATGCAGCGCTTGACGTTGATCTTCCAGCACAGCTTTAATGGCTATAGATAGAACTGGTAACGCAGGCAGTTCCCCCCCCAAAAAAAATGGTATTAACCTGCATCAGTTTTCCAGGTCGTATACTTGGCGCGCTAGTCGCTGAGCCTCTTCCAAACTTACCTGTTTGTCTTCGGCAGTTGGTTTTTGTTGTCCGGCCTGCATTTTTTTATTCAGGTCTTTATCTGTCCGCATTAGGCTGGCCAGAGCCGATACTACCCGTGCTTCCCCAGACGCCAGCGCTTCCCTGGCTAATTTTACCTTAAGTGACAGCAGCAGCTCCCTAAGCTCCTGCCTGCTCTTCTGATACTGGCGGCACCGATTGTCCCAGCCCTCGGCTTTGCTCCATTTTTGTAAGGTTTTAGTTGTTACTCCCAACTTCTGAGCAATCCTCACGTATGACCAGCCTTCACAGATAAAGAGGTCCTGTGCTTTTTCCCGAACAGCTAGACTATATAGCATGGGAAAGAAATGCGCCGGCCCATCCGCCATGTGAGCTTTTAATTTTCGTCTTAGTCATTTATCTACCCTGTACTGTGTTTTATGCGGATTAAATCTTTGCTCAGACTTGACAACCGCTGAGTGCAAGACACCCCTCAGCAGCTCTATATTTATCAGCGCCAGTTGTTCCTGGGCCGCCTCCAGACGCCAATGTATCAGCCAATAATAACTGTTACAGTAGCGACGATGGTTATTGAGCCAGGCCCATATTCTTTTTATAAAATCATATTTCATGCGATGTTTTTGAATCATAATCTATCTTGATCGTATAGGAATTTCCTTTTTATTCCCTCTCCCCAGCGGGGAGAGGGCCAGGGTGAGGGGGCTTAAGGGGCATCAGCAACAATCCCCCCTCACCTCAATCCTCTCCCCTAGGGGAGAGGAAGTGTAAAGCTCACCCGTAGGGCGCTAATTTATATACTTTTTTATTTCCTCTTCCACTTTTTTAATATTTTGTTTAAGGTTTCCAGTTGCTTTTACGATACTTTTCCTAGCCTTAAAAAATGCAAACGGGAGGAGGATAAATGGCAGTATTATTAGTGATATCGTTAGCAGCAGCGGAGAACCGGCCAATATCAAAATGACTAAAATAGCGCAGAAAATGCCGCATAAAAATCCATAAGTGGTGCTTAGGATGTCGGAAAATGTAAAGCGGGTTTTACGGCTTTCATAATTTTCTTCTTTGTGTA
>QIEW01000371.1 GCA_003230535.1 bacterium | reverse complement strand
GTTGCAGAAGTACTACTCTCTGTGACCTCTGCGTTCTCTGCGGTTAAAATCCTTTTTTACGGGCAGGATTATAGGTTTGCGTAACATGACTGACATAACTATATGTTTTCTGAGTTTTTACGAGTTCACCATGTTTAACTTATTGGTTTATAAAATTCTTCCGCATTAAGTTGCCGGCACAGTTTTTCCTGGCGGAATTGGTCGCGGCGGCAGCACATTCTGAACTCACAATAATGACAGCCCGCCTCCTGCTCATCGGCCAACGAAGGGTTAAAGCGTCCCCGTTGGATGAGTTTATCTATCTGTTTAATTCTGGACTTTATTTGAGCTAATTCTTGTGGGAACTCATTTTCCGGGAAAAGTCCGTATCGCTGGCGGGAGACAAACACCTTTTCCAGCGCTAGCTGCTTAGGGGTTCTGGCGCGGAGATCTTCTCTGCCAAAGTAATAGCTGTGTTTAATCTCCTGTGACGACCCCAGATGATAATAACCTGCGGCCCCGGGTTGATAGGCGGAAAACTCCTCAGCTTCCGATAAAGCCATAAGATATATCGGAAGCTGAAAGCTGAGCCCCTTTTTGATCTGGGACAGTTTGGGGGGTAGTTTACTCACTTTATAGTCATAGATCACAAAATAGCCTGTGGGGGAGACGTCTACCCGATCGGCTCGGCCTGAAAGTTCTACTTCACCCACCCGCCAGCCTTTAAATTCGACCTCCAGGTAAGCGGGGGTTAGAAAATCCGACAGCTTGGCCTCATACTCCAGCAGACCGGCCAACAGACCCGCTTGAGTAGCGGGCGGGTTTTTCTCAAGCCCCCAGAGGAGTTCCTGTTGTTTTTGGAGCCAGAACAGGTTTTTGTAAGGCCAGTGGAGATTTTCCAGCGCTTTTCGGGAACAGACCAACATTTCCGCCTTGGCCTGATCGAGGTTTTGGGGTGTGATCCTCCGGTTCTCAGGCGCGGGGTATTTTTGAATTCGCCGGCGATAGAATTTCTCTAGGATGTGATGGATTAACCAGCCTAAATCCGGGCGCGGATAATCGGCGACCAGCTCCTTCTCAGGCTCTAGTCTGAGGACATGCCGGAAAAAAAATTGCAGTGGGCACCGGGCGTAATCCTCTAGTTTAGAGACCGAGTATTTACGGGGGGAATGGAGCTTATGTCTCAATATGTCAGCCGATCTAACCATACTCTCAGGTCGCAATACTCCATCGTAGGCCGAAAATGTCTCCCCGGACTGCCGCTTCCGATAAAGCTCCTCCAGGTGTTTTAGACGCCGGTAAAGTTTAGGGGCGTGACTATTAAGGCCCCATAATAGCTTTTGCTTCTGCTTCTCCGGCCCGCCTTCAAGATCGCCTGCCAGCCCCAAGAGAAGCTCTTCTTTAGTGTAATAGGGCCCGACTTCCTGCCCGGGAAATGATGCTCCTATTTCTTCTGGATGTATTTGCGAATGATGGAGCAGTTCTTTGAGGTAAGGGGAGGGGAGATTGGGTTGGCTGCCTTCGGCGGCCGGGTAGCTTAAGGTAATGTGCTTAGCGGTGTTAAGCTGAGCATAAGCAAATAGATACTCATCCTCGTCTTTCCGGTTCAAAGTGTGAAACAGCCAAGGTTTTTGGTCATTAAGGTCTTGCCCCTGCCGTCCGCTTACATAAGTGGATAAGAAAACCTCTTCCGGAGGCCGTGGAAAAACTCCTTCTATTAATCCCCCCCAAAACAAGTAATTAAAAGATAAACCCCGCAGCTCCAGGCTCTGGACTATTTGTACCCGGTCCTCGGCTTGACTTGGCATATGATACTGCTGCATTTGGAGTTCCGAGTTAAGTAAAGAATAGAGTTCTCCCAGCGGGAGACGTCTCTTCTTATGTCCTAAAACTTCCTGGGCGGCTTCCAGTTTTCCCAGTCCCTGACAAAACTTGTTTAGCGCGTCATAATCCCGCCGCAGCATAAGAAGTCGGTCTCTGGCCCCGTAAGTTGTTGCTTTAGAGATATGCCGGAGAATATTTTGAGGTATCCGCAGCCGATATATAAGATAGAGCAGTCCTTCCCGGAACTCTGTGGGGGTAAGAGCCTGCGGCAGGCGCTCCTCGAGCTCCCGGTGCAGTAACCAGAAAAGATAAAGCTGGATATATAACCGCTCCGGCGGTTCCAGCAGCCCTTTTGTACTGTTACTCGCCACCTTGAGGATAGGCTGAAGCCAGTCCCGGACAAAATCTGCTCCGCCTTTTAGGTTAGCCCGCCCGGCAAGGGCGCTTATGTCAACCATATCAAGCTTAAGCTCATCCGAACGGTCGGCCGTAAACTCCCCTAACTTTTCCCGCTCCTCCTCCGGCAGCTCCGCTACCTTCAGAAACTCCCGCCACTGATCGGTATTCGGTTGGCGGTGGTATTGGGGGTATTGGGATGAAAATAATGCCAGCCAGTCGGTCAGCCGCCCATGATTTAGTCTGAGGGAAACTATCCTCAGACATACCTGGACTGGAGGGGAACCCGGCAGGGGGTAACCTCGGGTGATTTCGTATGGAATACCATAGCGCGGGAATAGCTCTTGGATTAAGGGAGCATATAACTCGAGCTTCGGGAAAACCAGGTAAATTTGGGAGAGGCTGCTGTCAGTGTCATGGCTCTGAGGGCTCCGGGTTACCGGGTTCTGTGACATAAGCTTCCTGATATCACGGGCGATATCCTTGACCTCCTCTACCCGGTCGGCTGCCCGGCGGATGCGCAGGGTTGGCGAGACCGGACATGCGCCTGGGTTTGAGGCAGGGGGGGAATAGTTATTTACACATATGTTATTAATGAGACGGTTCTTTCCAATCTCCCGCCAAAAGTCTCTAAATTCTTCCGCCAGCTTTGAGGACGACGCATCTATGGCAACCAGAACCTGCGGGAAGATATCTGCGAGAGCCTTTACTATTTGTTTTTCAAGATGATTAAAGTAATAAAAGCCGTCCAGGATGAGAGCGCTAAAATTGGAGAGAAAATTTCGGCAGCGGCTCTCCCGAATAAATCGGGGAAGCTCAGACAGCAGGCCCGGCAGATCTGTTAACTCCTTTTCCTTTAGGAAAAATCGATACTTAGCGGCCAGTTGAATTAAATCCCGATCTTTAGGCTGGAGGGGGGTTGGGCTGCGGAAAGCTGCTAAGGCTTGTTCGAGGGGCTGATCTGCCAGATAAATACGGGCCTGATCTAAGAATTTTCTTAGCTGCCGGATGAGTCCCGGGGTGGCCTGATCTGGATTGAAGTATTCACCCTGAAAATCCTGAAAGAGTTTTTGCAGGATTAGTTCCTGGAGATTGTAGTCAATCAGACGTTTTCCGCCGCCTGATTTAAGGTATAGCTCCTTGGATAGATGGGTGAGGGTGTATACAATAGGTATCCAGCGGCTGCCTGGGGGGGTTCGCTCCGGGCAAGTGTACAGTTTTTCGGATACCACCCCGACCTTCCTCAGGGTCGGGACCACAAACAGACCGGAGGATGGCCTGCGCCTCTCAAATCCCAGAGTCCGGAGCTGACGCAGAAGCTGTGCTTCTCTGCCCTGTTGGGTAGGAGCGGAAATGACGGTAACCGAGTTATGTATCAGTTGCTTCTCCTATAGCTTATACCAATAGGTTAACACTTAGTTTAACACATAAGCTCAGGAGAGTTGAACCCGAATAATTCGGGATCATAAACACGCTCGGAGTTGGTCGCTTCCATAGCGGGAGTTTTCGGTGATTTGTACGAAAATTTTGTTTTTTGACCGTTATTTTATAACTAGCTGTATTTAAATAACATCATTAATGTTTACCGTGGATTTATGAATAATCAGGGTGAATGCCGATTTTAATAAAAAATGTCTTCAGCTTCCCAAATAGTCGTAATTTCTACAAGCGGGAGCGCCCCTATTCCACCCTGCAAATCAACCGTAAACAATAGTTGACCAATAGCCGCCGGGAATGTTATCTTTGATGATATTGGCAGCGAAGGCGGATAGATTGGTGCATGTGGGGTGAGGAAGGGGGAGATGAACCATGAATTATACCGGTGTTCTAAAGGGTAATATCATTGTCTTGGATCATGAGCTTAGTTTGCCGGATGGAACCAGAGTCTCGCTTACTATATCTTCCAAAGACAGGTTGCTAAAACATGCCGGAACCCTAACCCCAGAGGAGGGAGAGGAGTTAGAGAGAATTATTAATGAGGGAAAAACTTACTCCCATGGAGGGAATAAGGATGGAAACATATCGGCTTTCGGTGATAATTGAGAAGGACAAGGACGGTTATTATGCCTTCTGTCCTGAGCTTCAGGGATGCTATAGCCAGGGAGATACCTATGAGGAGGCGCTGGAGAATATTAAAGACGCCATCCAGTTACATGTAGAGGACAGAATAGAGTGCGGCGAGGAAATTCCCCAGCCTGATTTAGTCAGCCTGACCTCATTGGAAGTGGCGGTATGACGAAACTTCCCAGGGTAACCGCAGCTAGGGCTATACAAGCTTTAGAAAAAGCTGGTTTTTCCCTGGCCCGGCAGAGTGGGAAACACAAGATTTACAAAAACAAAGCAGGGAAAAGGGTGACCGTTCCCTATCACTCAGGGAAAATCCTCCATCCCAAGACACTAAAAAGTATATTACGAGATGCAGATGTAACTATAGAGGAGTTTAGGGAACTAATTGGCTGAAATGATATGACATAGCGGGTTGGCCTAAAGGCTAATCCCCTTATGCTGATTGGTGCATGTGGGCTGAGGAGAAAAGTTGGCGTCATGCTTCAGGTCAAGACGCTACACCCGATAAGGAAAAGGATTCGAAGAAAGGTAGTATCAAATCTTGAGAGCTAAACCCCGCTTACCTAAGTAATGGGAGGGATAAATGGCAGATTCGATTACCGTTGAGGAAGAAACCGTGTCAAAGCGATTGCCCACTATAATTCTTGAAGAAGATTCTCCGTATGCGAAAAAACTTTGGGTCAACCCTACGCGAACATGCGATTGTAAGCCAACACATATAAACTGCATGACGGCAAAAGAATGGCTCAAAAGCCAATTGGGTGTCTGGCAATTTTTTTACGAAAAACGGGATGTGCGCAACAAGAAAATTCATCCTGCAACTTTCCCAATCGCACTCGCGAAAAAGGTAATCGAACTATTCACACATTCAGGAGAACTTGTCCTCGACCCCTTTGTTGGCAGTGGAACAACTCTTGTTGCTGCCAGCGACTTGAATCGTAACGCTGCTGGATTTGATTTGCAGAAAGAATATATTCAACTTTGCGCAAAGAGGTTGGCAGAAAACACAAATATGTTTAATCATGCAAATCAAATTGCCGTACAGGACAATGCGATAAATATTCCATTATATATTGAGAAAGAGTCCGTATCACTAATTTGGACTTCACCGCCATATGCTAACCTCCTGAATAGAAAACGAAAGAATAAATCACGCCGGAACAGAAAAAATGAACAACTTGGTAAAATAGAGCAATATTCACAAGACGAACGAGACCTTGGAACTCTTGATCTGAAAGATTATTCAAGAGCGATGGGTGACATTTATGAAAGACTCCTGCCTTTACTTCGCCCTAAAGGCCATTGCGTAATCAACGTTCCTGATATGTGGTGGGAAAACCAACGAATCACCATACACGTTTCTCTAATAGAAGAACTGAGAAGGCGTGGATACGAATTGCGTAATGTTATAATATGGGACAGAATGAACATTGTTAACCAAATAGGTATTTTTGGTTGGCCTAGCAACTATATCACTATGGGCGTCACTTTCGAGTATCTTCTTGATTTCTGGCGACCGGCAAGAACTGATAACAGGTGATGCCCATGAATATTCTAACCAAAGAAGATTTGATAAATGCGCTCTGTGAAATCCGCAACAAAGGGTGGATACTTAATGCAAGACAGGGGAATGCCGGAGGTGTGGGTAATACCTTAGAAGACTTGCTTGGGATTGAAGAGAATAATTTGCCAATTCCGAATGCGGCAGAATGGGAATTGAAATGCCAGCGAGCATCTTCGTCTTCTTTGACAACCTTATTTCACATGGAACCATCTCCTCGTGCGATTCGGTTTGTACCCGCTGTTTTTCTTCCAAAATATGGTTGGCCGCATCAGCAGGCAGGAGGCCGTTATCCTGAAAACGAGATGAGCTTTCGGCAAACAATAAATGGTTTATCTCGCACTGATAGAGGTTTTGGCGTAATAATTGACCGCAAATTGCGCAAAGTTGTTATCTCATTTGACTCACGCAGAGTTGATGCGAGACATATTGGGTGGCTGAAATCCGTTGAAGAAAAAATTGGGCTTGATGAGTTAAATCCTCAACCCTATTGGGGGTTTGACGACCTTTTTCACAAGGCAGGAACGAAACTGCTTAATTGCTTTTATATACAAGCTGATGTCAAACGTGTCGCGGGAAGGGAACAATTCAGGTACTCGAAAATCATGATGTTGCGGAGATTCTCGCTTGAGAAGTTTCTCTACACGATTGAACAAGGGGATATTCTGGTTGATTTTGATGCACGGACAGGGCACAATCACGGCACTAAGTTTCGCTTACGACAAAATACTTTTCCATCTCTATATACTGAAGTAACGGAGATATAGTCATAAAAGGGTTTAGGTCTCAACAATCAACATTTTTTCTTCAATCGGTTACTTATAAATTAAAGGATATTTCTCTGGATGGTCAAGAGAGGCTACCTCAAGATCAACATCTAAATCCGGCCAATAAAGATGTCCTCCGGGAAGTAATTCTAAATTGTAAATTTCGGTTACCTTTGCCTGTCTAAACCAGGGATATTCTTCATAAGGCATAAAATATTCTTTTCCAGTGATATATAACCGGATACCATGTATAGAAATATTCTGAATTTCAAC
>QIEW01000287.1 GCA_003230535.1 bacterium | reverse complement strand
CAGCTAAAGAAGGAGTTGGCGGGAGTGGAGGAACGGATTAAGGAACTCCAAGGATAAAATCTGGAAATCCGGCAAAAGGAAAGCAGGGTGGGCTCTTTTGGGCTGCCCTGCTTTTCCTGTTTCTCCCTGTTATTTCTTCTGGGCTGTCCAACCCCTCCCACCCTAAACCCGAATAAGTCGGGATCATAAACACGCTCGGAGTTGGTCGCTTCCACAACGGGAGTTTTCGGTAATTTGTATGAGCCATTTTGTTTTTTGACCGTTACGATATAAGTTCTTGTATTCAAATAACATTATTAATGTTTACGTGAATTTACGAATAATCCGGGTAAACAATTCCTCACTTTTTGTCTATTCTCCCACAGATATGCTTACCAAAAAGTTTGGCCAAAGATAAATCCGTCCCTTGTATCTCCATCCTGTTAACTCAAAGTTTATCAACATTTAACTCACATTTAAACTGCCAGAAATGATCTGGACATATTCGACCATTATACTTTGGATCATATAGTTAATAGCGCTGGCAGGAACAATTCAACCCACTGGAGGAGAATTATGATGAGACAGATAGCCATTTACGGTAAGGGAGGCATTGGTAAATCCACCACCACCCAGAACCTTACTTCGGCCATGGCTGAGATGGGTAAAAAGATCATGCTGGTGGGGTGCGATCCCAAGGCGGATTCCACCAGGTTGCTCCTGGGCGGAAAAATGCAGGCAACCGTGCTGGACACCCTGCGCAAGTATGGCGCCGAGGCGGTGGATCTGGATGTGGTGCGTCACACCGGTTTCGGCGCTATCAAGTGTATTGAGTCCGGCGGGCCGGAGCCGGGCGTAGGCTGTGCCGGCCGGGGGGTCATTACCGCCATCAAGCTCCTGGAGGAGTTGGGGGCTTACAGCGACGAGATGGACTTTACCTTTTACGATGTATTGGGAGATGTAGTCTGCGGCGGGTTTGCCATGCCCATCCGTGAGGGCTATGCCAAGGAGATATACATTGTGGTCAGCGGCGAGTTGATGGCCCTGTATGCCGCCAACAACATCAGCAAGGGGATCGTCAAGTTTGCCCAGAGCGGCGGGGCGCGCCTGGGAGGGATCATCTGCAACAGCCGTAAGGTGGACAACGAACTGGCCCTGGTGGAAACCTTCGCCCAGCGCCTGGGATCTCAACTGATCCAGTTCGTGCCCCGGGACAACATTGTCCAACGAGCGGAGATCAACAAAAAGACGGTTATTGAGCATGACCCCAACTGCGAGCAGGCGGATGTCTACCGCCAACTAGCGCAGAACATAATCAATAACCAAAAGTTCGTCATCCCGGAGCCCGTGGAGATGGAAGAGTTGGAGTCCATGATGATGGAGTTCGGTATTCTGGACAATTGACCTAAAATAAGGAGGAAGAAACCATGAAAATGATTCGGGCGGTGGTAAGACCTAATAAGGAGGAGGATGTATTGCGATCCCTGGACAAGGCCGGCTTTTTCTCCCTGACCAAGATGCACGTATTCGGCCGGGGCAAGCAGAAGGGCATTCAGGTAGGCCCCATCCTGTATGATGAGCTGCCTAAGTTGATGCTGATGCTGGTAGTGGATGATAAGGATGTCGCCAAGGTAGTAAGCATTATTGAAAACAGCGCCCGTACCGGCAATATCGGGGACGGAAAAATCTTTGTCACCCAGGTACTGGAAACTTACACCATCCGTACCGGCGAGCAGAAATTATAGGAGGATACTATCCATGAAAGAGGTAATCGCCATAATTCGACGCCACAAGCTGGAAGAAACCAAGTCAGCCCTCACCGGCCTGGGGTATTCGGCTATGACCATGCTCAGCGTGGATGGCCGGGGCAGGCAGAAGGGGATCGGCGGTATGGCCTGCGAGTTGGACCCTGAGTTATTTGAGCTGGAGGAGAAGGAGCCCCACCATGCGCCGTTGAGCTTTATCCCCAAGCGTATGCTTACCCTGGTGGTGGAGGACAAGTGCGCCCTCCGCGTGGTGCGAGCTATCATCAAAGCCAACCAAAGCGGGCATATCGGGGATGGCAAGATATTTGTCTGCCCTGTTGACGAGACAATAAGAATAAGAACCGATGAACGGGACGATCAAGCCCTGCTTTAGTTATAAAACAATAAAAGGAGTTGATTACTACATGTCAGCTTATGCCTGCCAGCAGAAGGGATTTGGGCATCCCTGCTTTGATAAGGAAAGCCATTGTGGGGTGGGAAGGATGCACCTGCCGGTGGCCCCCCGGTGCAATATTAAGTGCAAATATTGCTCCAGGCGGCACGACTGCGCCAATGAAAACCGACCGGGGGTAACCAGCCGGGTGATCAGCCCCATACAGGCGCTGGAACTTGTACGGAAGGTGGTGGCCAAGAATAATCGCATAAGGGTGATAGGGATCGCCGGTCCCGGGGATCCTTTGGCTAATGAGGCTGCTTTTGAGACCTTCCGGTTGATAGACGGTGAGTTTCCCGAACTGATCAAATGCCTGAGCACCAATGGTCTTCTACTACTGGAAAAGTTAGGTGAACTATTGGAAGCCGGGGTCAGTTCGCTTACTGTTACAGTAAATGCCTTGACCCCCTGGGTAGGGGGAAAAATTTACTCCCGTGTAAATTATCAAGGGAAGAAATTTCTGGGACAGGATGCGGCCGCCCTGCTGCACTACAACCAGCTGTTAGGGTTAGAGCGGGCCATAAGGTGCGGCCTGATGGTTAAGGTCAACTCAGTGCTCATCCCAGGCATTAATGATAAGGAGTTACCGGAGTTGGCGAGGGTATTGAGAGACTTCGGGGTGCAGTTGATGAACATTATGCCCCTGATCCCCCGGGCCGAGCTGTCGCACATCCCGCCGGTACCGGTCTCTCTCCTGAACCAGGTGCGTGATATATGCGAGGGGATCATTCCCCAATTCCGCCTCTGTAAGCAGTGCCGCGCGGATGCCATCGGCATCCCGGGGGAAGAGCGTCCTCTGCGGTTTTAGAACTTAGCGCACCATACGGTGCGGGTTTAAATCCCCCCTGCCACCCTTTATTAAAGGGGGGAACCCAGCTTCTGGGAACCCGTTGTCTCTCTCTTTGGAGGGAGGGAACCCGTTGTCTCCCCCTTTGGCAAAGGGGGATTAAGGGGGATTTTTTCATCGCCACAAATAGGTTTGTGGTATCTTATCGAGTCTCTTGCAAAACCAGCTTTGTGCTGTCAGGTCCTCAGACCTGACAGCCATTAGGGGAGGGTGTCAGATTTGAGAATCTGACACCACAGAATCTTATTGTTTTAATAAACCCCAAAAAATGGAAATTCTTTGTATCTATACTATTAAATTTAGCGCACCTATCGGTGCGGACTTTTCAGGTGGCGGCAGGTTCAGGAAACCTGCCACCCATCCAGCCTGTCGGGTCTGAGGACCCGACAGCACAGAGATTGCTTCGCTTCGCTCGCAATGACAAAAATCGGCGCTTTTTGACTTTTTACGAAACCATCTAAATTGATTAAATCAGGTTTACGCAAACCTATAATCCTGCCCGTAAAAAAGGCTTTTGGGCAGATCGCTAATCCTTGCATAAGGTGAGTGATTAATAAGGAGAAACTTACTATGCCGTTAGTATTGCCTAAGTGTGATGTGCCTATTCCGGAGCGCAAGGCGCATATCATGATCAAGGATGACCAGGAACCCATGATCCCAGCCTGCAACATTCAAACTGTGCCTGGGGATATGACCGAGCGAGGCTGCGCCTTTGCCGGCTGCCGGGGGGTGGTGGGCGGCCCCATCAAGGACGCGATCCAGCTAGTGCACGGCCCCATCGGCTGCGCCTATTATACCTGGGGCACCCGGCGGAATCTCTCGGATACAGCCCTGCACCGCAAGTACTGCTTTTCCACCGACCTGACTGAAAACAATGTGATCTTCGGCGGAGCAGAAAAGCTCTACAACTCCATTATTGAGTCTTACAGACTTTTCCCGGAAGCCAGGGCAGTGTTGGTCTACGCCACCTGCGTGGCTGGGATTATCGGAGATGATATGGATGCGGTCTGCAAGAAGGCGGAAAGGGAGATCGGTATCCGGGTGATTCCCTTCTGGTGTGAGGGCTTTCGCGGGGTGTCACAATCTCTGGGCCATCATATTGCCAACAAGGCTCTGTTTGACTATGTAGTGGGAACCAAAGAACCGGCAGAGACTATCCCCTATGACATGAACATCATCGGCGAGTTCAACGTTGACGGGGATGCCTGGGCTATCAAGCCCCTGTTTGAGGCTCTGGGGGTGCGGGTGCTCTCTATCTTTACCGGAAATGCCTCCTTTGACGATCTGCCTCCTATGTATGCGGCCAAGCTGAACATAGTCCAGTGTCAGCGCTCATCCACCTATATCGCTAAGATGATTCAGGATAAATACGGCACGCCATTTATTAATGTATCCCTGTTCGGCATAGAGCAGACGACCCAGGCGCTACGGGATGTGGGTAAATTTTTTGGCCTGGAAGATAAGGCCGAGGAGATCATCCAACAGGAAACAACCAAGATCAAGTCCCGGATAGATTACTACCGCAACCGCTTGATGGGTAAGCGGGTAATGGTATACCAGGGAGCGCCGCGGGCCTGGCACTGGGTGCGCTTATTTTCCGAGTTGGGTATGGATGTAGTGGCGGCGGCTACTACTTTCGGACATAAGGATGACTATGAGAAGCTGCTGTCCAAGGTTAAGACTGGCACTATCATCATTGATAATCCCAACGCCCCGGAGCTGGCGGAGGTGCTGGAAGAGTATAAGCCGGATTTATTTGTCTCAGGCTTAAAAGAAAAATACTTCTCTTACAAGTTAGGAGTCC
>QIEW01000267.1 GCA_003230535.1 bacterium | reverse complement strand
AACAGCGGATTCATTTCGGGAAGGATTCCCGAAATACAATTCTATCCTCCATGAAGTGTCCCAAAAATGGACTGATTTTCACCCATATTTACGAGGTCTGAAATTATAATAGAAGTGAAAAATTGTAGATAAAAGGGACGATGTCCCTGTTATTTGCCGATAAACCATTAATATTTATGGCGGCGATACGGCTGCTTTGGGGAGGCGGGAGATAAGGGAAAAGTCGAGCCGGCGGCGTTCCTCGGTCACCTTGTCCAGACGTACTATAAGCCGATTCCCGATGGAGAAGCACTTCTTGGTGCGTTGGCCGACAAGGGAGGCGGTGATGGGTAGAAATTTATAGTAGTCGTCAGTCAAGGCGCTGATATGGATTAAGCCCTCCACAAAAATATCATCCAACTCCACAAATATCCCAAACGAGGTTACCCCGGAGATCACGCCGGAAAATTCCTCTCCGAGCTTGTCCTTCATAAATTGCACTCGTTTCAGGTTTACTATATCCTTCTCGGCTTCTTCTGCTAGGCGCTCTCGGTGGGAGCAGTGGGCGGCTATTCCGGGTAGCTGCCCGGAGAGTTCCTCTTTGCGGTCGGGTGAGAGCCTGCCCTTTGTCCGCACCTCACGCAGCAGACGATGTACCACTAGATCCGGATAGCGGCGGATGGGGGAGGTAAAATGGGTGTAACGGGGAGCGGCCAAGGCATAGTGTCCTACATTGGCGGGCGTATAGCGGGCCAGCTTCAGGGAGCGGAGCAGCATTATCGATATCAGCAGCTCCTGGGGCTTTCCCTGGGCCTGGGCCAGCAGCGCTTGCAACTGCTCCCGATCAGGTTTCCCTTTCCCGTGAAGTGAGTAACCGAGGTGCTGGACAAATTCCGTAAACTCCCGGAGCTTTATCTCATCCGGTTCCTCATGCACCCGATAGAGGAAGGGCGCATCGGCGGAGGTTACATAAGAGGCGACCACTTCGTTAGCCGCCAGCATAAACTCCTCAATGATCCGGTGAGCTATATTCCTCTCCCGCCTCACAATTCCCTGGGTTACCCCATCCAAATCCAAGATGACCTCGGGTTCCGGGAAATCAAAATCCAAGCTTCCCCGGAGCCTGCGTTGTTTATATAGGGCTTCCGCCAGCTCCCGGGCCAGCTCCAGGTGGGGTATTAATTCATTGTATTCGCTACATAAATCTGGCGAGTGTTTCTCTAGCAGCTTTCGTACCGTAGTATAAGTCAGGCGATAGCGGCTTCTGATTATCGAATCCGCCAGTTCATAGCGCTGTAGCTCACCGCTGGGGTTGAATTCCAGGAATGCGCTTACCGTGAGCCGATCCTCATTGGGTTTAAGGCTGCAAATACCTGAGGATAGCTCCGCCGGGAGCATCGGCAAAGCCCGATCAGGGAAATAGACGCTGCATCCGCGCAGGTAAGCCTCTTGATCCAATGCCGTCTCAGGGGTCACATAATAGCTAACATCCGCAATATGGACTCCCAAACGATAGCCGCCGGAAGAGAGTTTTTCCACCGAGATGGCATCATCGAAATCCCTTGCCGTCTCACCGTCTATGGTAAAGATCACCCGGTTCCGCAGATCCAGACGGTCTTGAGATCCGTGAGCCTGGCGGTCAGGATGCCCTCGCGCTTCTTCACATAACAGTTTGGATATCTGAACGGCTTCCTCCACAGCCGCCCGGGAAAATTCATCCGGCAGGTTATAACTGCGGATGGCTATCTCCACATCCAGACCGGGATCCCCGGCATTACCCATGATTTCTATAACTCTTCCTTCCGGACTGCGGTGTTTGGTGGGATAACCGGTGATTTCGGCTATTACTATCTGGCCGGGTTCGGGTTCAAGACCTGGGAGAGAGGAGTCGGGGAGAATTACTACATCCTGGGTAAGGCGGGGGTCTCTGGGAATTACGTAGCCCATCCGGCGACCTCGGACAGGCGAACCTCCCTCGTAACGTCCCACGATTTGGCTGTGTCTGCGCTCCAAGACGCGGATTACACTGCCGGACCGATGGCGGTCTTTAGCCCATTTCTCCAGCCGCACTACCACTCTATCCCTATCCATCGCCCCGGCAAGATTCCTCGAACTCACATAAACATCGGCCTCCCCTTCCTGCTCGGATAGCAGAAAGGCAAATCCTTTTGGATGCACGCTCAACTCTCCTACCATAAGCTGCATCCGGGTGGGCAGGCCGTATCTTCGACCTTTAATGCGGACTAACTCTCCTTGTTGTACCAGCTCGCCTAATATCTGCCGGAACTCCCGGCGCTCTGCCGGCGCTGCGCCCAGGCCCCGCATCAGCCCTGACTGGGAAAGCGGCCGGCCGGCATACTTCGCTAAATATTCTACTATTCGGTTTTTAATGGTAGACATAAGTTATCCTTAAGGTAAAGAACCCCCCGGCAAACTGGGGGAGGGCCTTGGCTATATTTTCATAAACAATAGAGTTTCTTGCAAAAGTCATTTTTAAAAAGTTAGTCATTCTAAATTCTCTTTGATCTTTCTGAAGTTAAGTCTGCCGTTACGTCTGGTTATCTTCTTCGATCAATTCACAAGCCCGATTAGGACTTATGGGGAGCAAACGATTGCCTCGCAAATCGTTTTTGCGTAAAATGACTTTTCCACCCTGACAATTCATCAGTCCCACTCCTACCATATTGTTCTCAGTAATTTTATTGCCTTCAATCTCAACTCTTCCAATGTCCATAAGACCAATACCAATCCGGTTGCCAGAGATTATATTATTTTGAATTATACATTCAGCATTCATGCGCAAACCAATTCCAGCCTGACGGTTGCTTTTAATCTTGTTATTAATAATTCGCCCCTTGCTAAATAACTGTAGTCCAATACCATTTAATCCATTCTGATATATTTCGTTCTCTGTGATAACAGGTTCTGCCCAGGCGGAATTCATTACCCCGTCAACGTCGTTCTGGCGGATGATATTTTGCTTAATGCTCACTCGAACCTTCTTCGCATTATGAATACCTGAGTCTCCATTCTGATAAATTTCACAAGACAGAATATCAACTTCAACTCCTTCTTCGCAGGTGATACCATTCCCTCTGTTATTGTATATCTTGTTATTTTTAATAATACTTTTGCCGTTTGCAGGCCCTATGATCCCAATGCCGTTATTGGCAAGGGAAGCAATAAGGCAATTGATAATAGTCATAGCGGTACCATTGACTAATACACCATAATTTTTTTCTCTAAGTTCAAATCTTTCCTGCATCTCTTTTATAGTAAAACCATCCAAAACTGCTCCTTCAGCCCCTAATATAATTTGCTTTTCTACCTTAGCGGCTTCAATTATGGTATGGGAGGCGCTTATAAAACCGGCTCTTTCGTCATTGCTGCCTTTGCTTCTAAGAATAATTCCTTTTTTAAGTATCAAATTTTCTTTGTATGTTCCGGGAGCGACAATTATTTCATCTCCATAGGATGCCGCTTCCAAGGCGCCGGAGATGGTCTTAAATTCCCGGGGAACCTCCAGCGCTTTACCCCATGCTGCTGAGCGCCCCATTAAAAGAGGCATAAAAATCACCAGGAACACGGCTATCTTCTGTAATTTAGCGTAATAATTACCCATTTTCCCCACAACCCGAATAATTCAGGATCATAAACACGCTCGGAGTTGGTCGCTTCCACAGCGGGAGTTAGTAATACTTCCTACATCTGGCGGTCTGATGTGACTTCTATGCCGGCAGGGTATTCCTCAACGGGAGATAAGTTTTTCTCTGCCTGGGGCGGAGCCAATTCTGAAAAGGCATGAACATTATTTCGACCGCTATTTTTTGCCTTATACATTGCCTCATCGGCCCGGTAGATCAATTGTGAAGTATCAGCGGCATAATCCGGATAGCTGGCGACCCCACAACTAATCGTAAGTTTAATATCATCGGGATCCAGATCCACAAAATCGGCCTGTTCTATGTTCCGGCGAATGCGTTCAGCGATGGCTACCGACTGTTCTTCACCCGTGTTAGGAAGGATAAAGACAAACTCCTCTCCCCCGTAACGGGCGGATATATCTATGTTACGGATCAGGCTGGAGAAAGTTTTCGCCACACTTTTAAGTACCATATTACCCGTCTCGTGGCCATAGGTATCATTTAGTTTTTTAAAATGATCCAGATCAACAATAATTATGGAAAGCTTGCTGTTATAGCGATCAGCGCGAATTTTTTCTTTTTCCAGCTGGTCAATAAAGTAACTGTAGTTGAATAGACCGGTTAGCCGGTCACGCACCGACAACTCCTCCAGCATACTTCTCTGTTGCTTATTTCTCTGCGATATCCTGGCCAATATAATCCCTACGCCTAAAAAAAGTATTGTGCCAAGGCCAATCTCCTTTTCCCAGTTATAAAGTCCCATCTTGAGCACTCTTTCAAAAAGTATGGGGAGATCTCTCAATCTATATATTGGATAATACAACCAAAACATTATGCTTATGGAACTTAAGAACCCCATGATTACCCCCCCCGGAATATCATAGACTAAGGCCGCTATTATTAGGGGAACTACATGGAGGTGCCAGAAAATTTTAATCCCTCCGGGAGTGTTTTTAATAAGCAATGTTACCAAGATGAAGGTGATTATGATCACTATCAGCCAACCTAAACGATGCTTGCCTTTTTGTTCCATAGTAACTCACCTTACACAAGGATTAGCGATCTACCAAAACCATAAATTATTAACCGCGGAGGACACAGAGAGCGCGGAGGATAAACCAACTGTTTTTCAATGAGTTGCAGAAGTACTACTCTCTGTGACCTCTGCGTTCTCTGCGGTTAAAATCTTTTTTTACGGGCAGGATTATAGGTTT
>QIEW01000498.1 GCA_003230535.1 bacterium | reverse complement strand
GTTTACTGCTCCTATCCTTCTAAACGAAACATCTTGCCCGGGGTCTGCCTTACTTTTCCTTTCATCTCCAGCACAACCAGAACCCCCAGCACCTTGTTTGAAGGAAGGTCGGTGTTGGTAATAATCTCGTCAATATGGATTAGGTCATAAGAAAGTATCGTCAGCACAGCTTGCTCTTCCGGGGAAAGCCCATCCTCCATCTGGGGGGAGGGAGCAGCCGGTGTGGCCGATGACGACGTATTTTGCGCGCCATATCCGGCGGGCCTCAATCCCCCAAGCTGTGGCGCCAATTCCTCCAAAACATCCTCCACCCGCTCCACCAGCTTGGCCCCTTCTCTTATCAGGCGATGAGTGCCCTGGCTATACCTGGCCGCAGCCGGTCCGGGAACGGCAAAAACCTCGCGCCCCTGGTCCAGAGCGCGACTTACGGTAATTTGCGCGCCGCTGCGCAACCCGGCTTCGACAACGATCACCCCCAGCGACATTCCCGAGATGATCCGATTTCGAATCGGGAAGGTTTGTTTACCCGGCGGCGTAGACATCGGGAATTCCGAGACGGCCGCCCCGACGTCTATGATTTTCCCCATCAGCGCTTGGTTTTCAGAGGGATACACTATGTCCACCCCACAGCCGAGCACCGCTATCGTACGACCGCCGGCGGCAATAGCCCCCCGATGGGCCGCGCTGTCGGCGCCTCTGGCCATGCCGGACACTACCGTCAGCCCGGCTTGAGCGAGATCACCGGCTAGCCCCTCAGCCATTCTCCGGCCATAGTGGGTGGCCCGCCTGGTTCCCACGATAGCAATGCTATAGCGGTCCTCATCCTTCAATTCTCCCCGCAGATATAAAATCAGCGGGGGATCATGTATTTCCCGTAATCGAGGAGGATATCTGGGCTCGTCTATAGTTACTACGGAAACTTCAAATTTTTCTATGAGTTTTAGTTCTTTTTCCAATTCGGCTTCCACCGAAAAGGTTTTTAACTGCTCGATTACCTTCGGATGAAGTCCATCCACTAACCGCAGCTCATCTTCAGTGGCCGAAAGCGCCTCTCCGGGAGAGCCGAAATAGTCTATCAACTTATGGAAGGTGACCCGGCCAACACCGGGTATCAAATTCAATGCTATCCAAGCCTCTTTATCTTCTAACATTGATTTTAGCTCAGCGCGAATAATTTAAACGTACAGGAATTTCCATTTTCCCCCTCCACCGGTGGGAGGGGATCAAGGGGAGGGGGAACCTCCTGGAGTTACCCACCCCCACCTAACCTCCCCCATCAAGGGGGAGGGAACCACAAAAATCCGCACCGATAGGTGCGCTAAGTTCTTAACTCTGCTGACGGAGCAGAGCCGACTTTTCGGCGCTACAGCACTAACTAGCTAAAACATTTGGCAATTATTTTCCCCTATCCCATCCGCCGTCTAGAACAACATTATATACCACAACTTTTGTTGGATTGCCAAGGAAAAACTTGTTGAGGGGGAAAATTAAATGAGCGGCAGGTTTCCTGAACCTGCCCCCACCTAAAAAGTCCGCACCGGAGGTGCGCTAAGTTATAAATGAAAAGCCAAATAAAACCGTTATGTCCTTGACAACAGCTCAAAGCTGGTTATATTTATAATTAAAGTAAAGTCGTACCTGTAATATGTTGCCATATATCTTAACGTGGCGACATAAAGATAACCATTATGCCACGCACCATCCAACAAATGGAATGAATTATGGTAAGGATGGTAATTGTAGGGGCCGGAAGAGGCGCTTCTGCTCTGCTGCCTATATTTTGTAATAATAAGGACATAGATATTGTAGGAGTAGTGGACACTGATCTCCATGCAGAAGGGGTAAAATTGGCGCAAAGCTATAATATACCTGTCAGTGTGGATTATGAGAGCTTAATTAACGAGACCCTGCCGGATGTAATTGTCGATGTTACCGGCAACCCTGAGGTTACCAACAGCTTGAACAAGATTTGTCCAGACGGAGCGGAAGTTATTGGCGGGCGCAGCGCTTTTCTGCTTTGGAATCTGGTGGAGGAGCGGGAAAAGCAGGAAGCGGAGGCGCGGCGGAGCCTCAAAGAACACCAGGCGCTATATCAGGTTGGGCTAATGCTGGCTTCGGCTGTAAGCAGTAAAGAGGTATTCGAGACTATTATTCGCAGCGCCATGGAGATTACTAATACGCCGGCCGGCAGTCTGGCTTTATATAATAAAGAAAAAAATGAAATGGAATTAGCTGTATCAATTGGTTTGAGTGAAGATTTTGCTGAAATTACCTCCTGGACCTGTCGTCAAGGCGGAATAACTCAACGGATAATGAAGCATCGGTCTTCTTTTGTGAGCAACGACCTGAAAAAATATGATTTGTCATACGATAGTTCGGTAATGAAGCGGGAAGGCATCAGATCGCTTATTGCCACCCCCCTGCTATGTGGCGATGATATTGTCGGTATCCTTTATGTAGATGATTTTAAACCTCGCCGGTTTACTGAGAGAGAAGTTTCCATTCTTAATCTACTGGCCAACAAAGCGGCTTTAGTTATCAAAAAAACATCTTTATTGGAGCGTTTAGGGAAAACTAACGGCGAGCTCCAGGAGGCAAACCAATTGAAAATGGATTTTTTAGCTAATATGTCTCATGAACTCAGAACGCCCCTAAATTCCATTATCGGCTTTTCAGAACTTCTTCTGGATAGAATTCCGGGAGAAATAAATGAGGAGCAGGAACAATATTTAAAAGATATTTTAGAGAGCGGCTATCATCTCCTCATGCTAATTAATGATATTCTTGATATTTCCAAGATTGAATCCGGCAAGGGGGAGTTATATTTGGAGGATTTTGAACTTCCGGTTTTACTCCGGGGAATTGAGCGTGCAATAAGTACTCTTATTCAAAAGAAAAACCAGATATTTAAGGTAATAATTGGAGAAAATGTAGAAGATTTACGCGCCGATAAGCGGAAAATAAAACAGATATTGTTTAATCTCTTGAGCAATGCGATCAAATTTACTCCTTTTGGGGGACAAATCCGGCTTGAGGCAGTAAAAAAACAGGACTATTACTTATTAAGTGTCGCTGATACAGGGATCGGTATTTCTCCGAAGCAATGCGAGGTTATCTTCGATGAGTTCCGTCAGTTGGATAGTTCGGCCACCCGTCATTATGAAGGTACGGGACTGGGATTAGCCCTGGCTAAGCGCTTTGTAAAGCTCCATCACGGCAGGATTTGGGTTGAGAGTACGGAAGGCGAGGGGAGCAAATTTTTCTTTACTGTCCCTATCAAGCAAGAATCCCATGAACCAGTGGAGAAGAAAGTTGTAACTAAACCAGAAAAAGAGCTTACTCCGGAAAAGTCAGAGAAACAGGATGTTTCTCTCAGAGGGAAGGGGAAAACCGTTTTAATTGTCGACGATGATCACAAGACGCTGGAAATATTAAGAACATACTTATATGCCGAAGGCTATCAGGTGCTGGCAGTCAACTGTGGAAAAACGGTAATTAAAATAGTTGAAAATATTAAGCCGGACTTAATTGCCTTGGATATAAGACTTCCAGAAAAAAGCGGTTGGGAAATTTTACGGGAACTAAAATCCAGATCTGATACCAAGGATATCCCCGTCGTAATTATCTCAATTGTGGATGATAAAGATTTGGGTTTCAAACTTGGAGCGGCGGACTATTTTGTTAAACCTTTCCGAACCAGTAGGATACTTAACCGCGTTCATGTGTTATGTTCTGAGAGTAATGCCAATTTAGTATCCCAAACAGATAGATGATTGAGGATTACTCTAAATAGTTATGAATGACCGACCGGAACTAAATCGCATCTTAATAATTGATGACGACGCCCGCACTTTGAAGATGCTGAAGCGTCGTTTGGAAAACGAAGGGTATGAGGTGCGTACGGCAAGAAGAGGTACGGAAGGGTTGGAAATATTTGCTGACTGGCATCCTTCTCTGGTGCTGGTGGATGTGAATATGCCCGGGATGAGTGGACTGGATGTATTGGCCGAGATAAAGGGCCGTCATATGGAAATCCCCGTAATCCTGATAACCGCGTATGGGTCAGAGCAAGTAGCGGTAGATGCTGTCAAACGCGGAGCAAACGATTATGTAAATAAACCGTTTAACAGTAAGGAAATCTGCCAGGTAATTCAGGAGAATTTAGCTAGGAGCCGGGTGTTGATTACCAGAATGAGGCTGCTGGAAGAACTTAAGGATTTTTCTTATAATCTACGGACTAAGGTCGATCAACTGGAAAAGGACAAATCGGAGTTAGAACAGCACAAAAATGAGTTGGTCAAGGCGATAAACGCAAAGTCAAAATTATTCTCCGACCTTGAAGATGCCAATATTTTCCTCCGGGAGCTCTCCATCAGAGACAGCCTGACGGAGCTTTATAACCACCTCTATTTTCAGGAACGCTTAAGCGAGGAATTTCATCGCAGTTACCGGTACGATTCAGAGCTTTCCTTTCTTATGGTGGATATAGATGACTTTAAGCGGGTAAATGATCTTTACGGGCATCAGAAAGGGAACGAGGTCTTAGTAGGACTGGCCAGAGTCCTGATAGATTCTATCCGTGGGGTGGACATCGCCGCCCGCTATGGCGGAGAGGAGTTTGCCATTATTCTGCCCCAGATTGATATCTTAAGCGCCCGGGTGTTAGCTGAGAGACTGCGGATTAAGGTGGAAAACACCCTTTTTCCCGGACCGGACAACAACCATATCAGCCGGTATTCCCAATCCTAAAATCGAGACTAAGTCCGACCTCATCCTGCTGGCGGATAATGCCCTTTATCAAGCCAAGCAAAGAGGAAAAAACCGGGTTGTGGTAAGCCAGGAAAACCTTCGCCTTCTGGAAGTGGCTACACAGCGGCGCTACAATCACCAGTGACCATTTTGTAAATAACTGGGTTTATAAGGCCTGTCATTCCTGGCTTGACCGGGATATCAGACCGATAAAAAACCAGGTAGAACCTGGAGCCATTACTGGATTCCTGCTGAAGTTTATCCCTGCGAAGGCAGGGGCAGGAATGACAAAGTAACGCAGGATAAACCTAAAAAATTTACGAAACGCTGCACAAGTGTCATGTCAACCGTAAATTGACAGATTACCGTTTCCCCCTTTGACAAAGGGGATTAAGGGGGTCTAAGGGGGATTCTCCGATATTCGATGTTTCGGCCTGTCTCAGGCCGAAACTACTATAAAGGGGTGCGTTTCTCTTGGCACTTTCGGCTTGAGACAAGCCGAAAGATCGAATAGAAGACTCAGAATCAGCTTATTATTCTATAAATCCCCCCTGGTCCCTCTTGTATAAAAAGGGGAATTCCCATCAGGGCAGTTAAACGATTTGCATATAAGCCGTAATCAACATATTAGAGTTGACACGACACTTGTTCTTTTTATAAATGTTTAAGAAAAAAAACTTATTGGTTTTGTGTCTGGCTTTGATTTTACTGACAATCTCCCTCCCGGCCTGCTGTATAGCGCCTAGCTGCCTGGATATGGCAACTCCGGATTGTTTTCGAGGACCTGACCCAAACCAATTCCGGATGCGGCAGGAGGGCGCCTCGCTTGGATCTCACCCGCCGGTCTCTTTGAAACCGTCAGGGCTTAAGACAAACCTGTAATCTTAACCTTCGAAAAGGATTTGAACCACTGAGAACACAACAGGGCGCGGCGAGAAAAATATTTCTTTCTCAAGAACAAAACACCTATTCGGTGCGGGTTTATTTAAATCCCCCCTGCCCTCCTTTGGAAGGGGGGATTAAGGGCAATGCAGTTCCCTTAAGGACATATGCCCTTTGTCATTCCTGGCTTGACCAGGATATCAGACCGATAAAAAACCTATGGATTCCCGCTTTCGCGGGATTGACACAAAATGATTATTTCTAACGTTTCCAGGCCAATTTGGCTTAAGTGAACCGTATTGGGATTAAGGGGGATTTTCTGATCTTTCGGCTTGTCTCAAGCCGAAAGGTTTAAGGATAGCGTGCCCCTTTAGTAGTTTCGGCCTGAGACAGGCCGAAACATCTACCCCGTTGTCTCCCCATTTGAAAAGGGGGAGCGCTATTGACTCATTTCCCCTCACTCCTTTATTCGCCTCCTCCCTCTTTCGCCGATCACCTTCCAGGGGAGTCCCCAAAGCTTACAGAAAGCCTCGCCGTCCTTATGCTCAAACGCATCTTCCTGATCATAGGTAGCCAGGCGATATTGGTAGAGGGAATGGGGTGATTTACGGCCCGTCGGCGTGCAATTACCTTTATGGAGCTTCAGCCGTACGACACCGGTAACCAGGCGCTTTATGTTATCGAAGAAACTGTCCAGCGCCTCCCGCAACGGGGAAAACCATAAGCCAAAATAAACCAGTTGCGCATACTTGTCGCTCAAAGCTTGCTTGAAATGCAGGGTCTCCCGATCCAACACCAACTGCTCCAGCTCAGCGTAAGCCTTATACAGGATAGTAGCTCCGGGCGCTTCATATATCTCCCGTGATTTTATACCCACCAGCCGATCCTCTACCAGGTCGCAGCGGCCTACCCCATGACGGCCTCCCAGTTCATTCAACCTAGGGACTAAGTCTACCAAGGACATCTCCTCACCATCCAGGCTGATAGGTCTCCCCTCCTGGAAACCGATCTCCAAACAGAGCGGCTCCCCAGGGGCATCTTCCGGCGATGCGGTAATAAGATAAGCGTCATTAGGCGGCTCCGCCCAGGGGTCCTCCAGTACCCCGCATTCAATGCTTATCCCCCACAAATTGCGGTCGATGCTGTAGGGTTTCTCTTTAGTCGCCTCTACAGGTATACCATGCTTTTGAGCATACTCTATCTCGTCGGCTCTTCCTGAGAAGTCCCATTCGCGCAATGGAGCCACAACCTTCAACTCAGGAGCCAGCGCCATAATGGATACATCAAACCGCACCTGGTCATTTCCCTTCCCTGTTGAACCATGGGCTACCGCCGTAGCGCCCGTCATGCGCGCCACGTCCACCAGGTATTTGGCAATCAGCGGTCGGCCCAGAGCGGTGGAAAGCAAATATTTCCCTTCATATACAGCTTGGGCAGCTAGCGCTCGCATACAAAAATCCTCCAGGAATTCCCGCCGCAAATCCTCAATTACGATCTGAGACGCACCGGTACGGAGGGCTTTTTCCCGCAGCGGCTCCAGTTGTTCGCCCTGCCCTAAATCAGCCGAAAAGGCCGCTACATCGTAACCATATTGTTCCTTAAGCCATCTTATGATGACCGAAGTATCCAATCCTCCTGAATATGCTAATACTAT
>QIEW01000174.1 GCA_003230535.1 bacterium | reverse complement strand
TTTCGGTGATTTGTATGAGCCATTTTGTTTTTTGACCGTTATTTTGTAATTAGCTGTATTCAAATAACATCATCAATGTTTGCCGTGGATTCACGAATAATCCGGGATAATAATATGAGCAAACTAATTTTTTATAATTTCTATTCTATACCATCTAAACACAATGCAACTCACTTAAGGACATATGCCCTTTGTCATTCCTGGCTTGACCAGGAATCCAGACCGACTCGTCTGGGCGTAGGCGCCAGCCGGAGCCTGGTAAAAAACCTATGGATTCCTGCTTTCGCAGGAATGACAAAACAATGCAGTTAGTAGTTAGTAGGGCGGAACAAGGCATAAGCCGGTTCCGCCTATCCTAGTGCGCATGTTATTGGCGGTTCCGCTTCGCTTGAACCGCCCTACTCCTTCGGTGCGGACTTTTATGCAAGGTTGGGTTGAGCTTGCGAAACCCAACAATTCAGGTGGCGGCAGGTTCAGGAAATCTGCCACTCGTTTAGGCTGTCAGGTCTGAGGACCCGACAGCACAAGAAAAATCGTGTACTAGCCCTGGCCTACCCTATACGGGTAGTGTTGGGGCCACTGCCCCAACATATAGTACGGCTAACTTCTTTAAAATGACTTTTGCAAAAGGCTCTTATGGTATGCTATTTCGCGATCACATACTACCCGGTCTTTGTATGAATAACTCAGGTTAAAGCGGCAGATGCACTTCAAAACAACTCCCTTCTCCAATTTGAGAACTTACTGTAATTTTACCTCCATGCGCTTCGACTATCTTTTTTGAGATCGTAAGCCCCAAACCGGTGCCTTCCACATGCCGGGATTTGGCGTTATTGGCTCTGAAAAACTCGGTAAACAGGAGTTCCATATCCTGGGGGGAAATACCAATCCCTTGATCGGAGAAAGAGATCAACACTTCCTCTGAGGTCAGTTCCAAAGATACGGTAACAGCCGTTTGTTGAGGAGAATATTTAATGGCGTTGGACAGCAGGTTGGTAAATACTTCCTCCAACCCCTGGGGGTCAGCCGACACCTCCACTTCAGGAGTTATATTGGTCGAAATGGCGATCTCTTCTTCCTGAGCCTTGGGCCGGCATAACTCTATCACCCCTAAAAGCAGAGCGTCTAGTTGTACCCGTTGGTTATAAGCCGATTTGGGGATCGCTGTGGCCCGCGATAAGTTCAATAAATCTCTGACCAGCGCCGATAAACCGCCCGCCCGGCGTTCCGCCCTACACACCATATCCCTGGCTTTACCGGCCACCTCTTCCGGATAATATTCTTGAGCTACCTGCAAACAACTCCTCATAGCGGCTAACGGGGCCCGGAGTTCATGGGCTACCTTGTGCATAAAAGCCAATTTCTCCTGGTGAACTTTATCCAGCTCGCTATAGGAAAGCTCACAACGACGGGTTTCCTCCCACAGTTTTTGCCGCGTTTCATCCAGTTCCTGCTCCCTCTCCCGCAGCCTCTGAACGATACCGGAAGCCATATACGCCGCAGAAAATAAAGTAATTCCTAAGATGCTGACCACCCAAAATATATAGGAATTATTCTGATAGAGTTCCACTGGCAGCAACCCAATATTATAGTGCGGAATGATCCCGGCAGCCTCCAGCCAGAGCAGCAATGAGGCCAGCCCAAAACCAAGCAACGCTAAAAGATAAGCTGCGGAGCGGCGGAAGAGGGTAACCACGATAATCACATGAAAGATGTAAAACACCAGCATCGGATTTTCCACTCCGCCGGTAAAATGGAGCGCCCAGGTAAGCAAAATGAGGTCCGCTACAATTTGGATTGTAATGGCGGCATTGACATGACGCAAAAAGACCTCGCCCGAACCCAACCGTTTTTCAGCCCGTCTTCCCCAGAACCCAAATACCGTATTATAGACAGCAACAATTAGAGTGATAATCCAGAGATTTAAATAGGGGATATTTATATTCAGGACATATTTGCCCAGAGACAAGGCCAGGATCAGACCAACTATGCCCACCCAGCGCAGGTAAACCAGCCAGCGGAGGCCGTAAGTGAGGTGTTGCTCGCGGAAAGAGGGTCCCGACGTTAGGATATCGGTAGGCATTTTATTATCTAGGCGGCCGAACTATAGTAATTGATATGATTACAGATATAGCTAGCTAAGGTATTATAAAGAACAGATAAAGTGGTTAGAGTGATCCGGGCGGCTCTGAGGGAGATGAAAAGTACCCGCGCCGTCGTCTAATCTTTGCCTAAAAGCTTGCTCACCCAGGCGAGCAGTTCCTTAGGCTTAACCGGCTTTTCCACCAAAGCTTCCACCGGAAGATACTCTGCATCCGTCTCCGGAGAGAAGCTGAAGCCGGTCTTTTGAGCTACAGAAGTGATTATCAGGATTGGGATACTGGAATATTGGGGATCGTTCTTTAACTTATAGGAAAATTGGAATCCCTCATCAGGCGTTCGCATCATGACATCCAGGATAATCAGATCAGGACGATAGGATTTTAACTTCTCTACGGCATCCTGGCTGTTGTGAACCTCCTCCACCTGATAGCCGGCGCCCTCAAGTATAATCCGCATCGCCTCCACTATATCCGCATCATCTTCCACAATCATGATTTGTGCTCTATCAGACATCTTTAGAAACACTCCCTCTAAATAGTGAATATCATTTTATAAACTCTACCTCAACCAGATGCGTGGAACATGAAATGCAAGGATCATAGGCCCGTACCAGCATCTCTAATGCACCTGTTATCCTGGGCTGTTCCTCATCCCAGATTTGGGGCAAAAAGTCCCGCATGGCGGCCTCAATATGGGCCAGGTTCTGGTTAGTGGGAATAATACAGTTTGCATCGGTTATCAGACCTTGGGCATTATAAGTATAATCATGAAAGAGGCTGCCGCGGGGCGCCTCTACCAGCCCCACTCCCTGTCCCGGCGTTATCTGGTATGGAGGCTTGTCTTTGCCGGCTGCTCCGGGGAAGGCCTCTTGTGAGAGCCCCATCCCTTGACCTGAGCTTGTTTGGTAATGTAACTCCTCCTGCGTTATACCCCGCAGGCATAGCTCATCTATTAACTCAATCGCCCACTCAGTAAAATGCCATGTCTCCACCAATTGAGCCACAGTGTTCATAAACGGGTTATGACAAGGTGGAGTGAGGCCAAGTTTGCCGGCGGCTTCCTTGGCGCGCCGGCTAAGCATCTCATAGTTATTGTTGAACCTGGCCAGCGCCCCGACCATATAAGGCCCAAATTCCGTATTTACATGCTTGGCTGTAGAATGGGACACCACCTTTTCTGTTATTTTATTGCGGTAGCCGGCTTCCGGGGTCGGGCCGCTCTTAGAGGAAAGAATTTCCCCGTCATATATGCCATACTCCTCAGGGTGCGACAGAGAAAGATATTCTGAAGGGAAACTAAAATCAGGCAACGTTGCTCCTTGGATAAGCTCCACCGTGGCGTCCAGGTCGGTAAAGGATTCTTCGAGGCTCTGTCTGATGCCTTGCAGCGTCTTTATCGCGGGAAGCTTATAATAACCGCCGGGGATGGCGGAGATTGGGTGAATATGTCTGCCGCCGATCATGATACACAGATCATCCCCTACCTTGCGCATCCTTATGGCCCGCCTGACCACCTCCGGATGGCTCTGCGCCAAGGGAATCACACTTCCCACCCCGAACAAATCGGGCGCCACCAGGAAATAGATATGCAGGATATGGCTCTGGATCATTTCCCCCGCCAGATTGAGTTTTCTAAACAACACCGTCTGCGGGGAAGGTGTAATGCCCAAGGCGGCCTCCGTGGCCCGCAGCGAGGCGCTGGAATGGGCTACCGCACAGATGCCGCAAATCCGGGAAGCAAGCAGCGAAATTTCAGGATAGGGCCGGCCCTGAAAGATCGCCTCAAAGAACCTGGCCGCCTCCGGTATCTCAAACCGCACCTCCTCGATACGGTCTTGGGCAACCTTGACCTTTATATGCCCATGCCCCTCTACGCGAGTAACATAATGGGATTCCAACTCAAATTCATGCATACCTGCCGCCTATTCTAGTCTATAAAGTCATACTGATACATATCGCCGGCTATATCGAGACTCCCCCAGGTGAAACGGAAAAACCGGATGATTTCTTCCAGGGAAAGGCCGCGCTCCTTAAGAATTTCTTTTTCCGCTTCCAGATTGGGGTTATCTATCAGCCCCCGGCAGCCGAAACAAAAATTTCCGAAACTGGGACACATCGGGTCGCATCCGGCCCTGGTCACCGGGCCTAAGCAGACCATCCCCTTATCGTACATACACACGTTTTCATGCGCCCGGCATTCCTTACAGACCGGATAGTTAGGGATGATGGGCCGCAGACCCCGCAGAAGCGCGCTGATCACCTTCACAAACTCACTCCGGGTAATCGGACAGCCCCTGACCTCCCAATCCACCGGCACTACTTGGGAGACAGGCCGCGCCGGAATAGTGGGAATGAGGTCGGCCCGGTCTCCATACACATAGCGCCGCACATCTTCCGGAGAGCGGAAATTCTTTTGGGAATTGACCCCGCCTAAGCAGGCGCAGGCGCCTATAGCCACCAGCGTCTTGGCCTGCTTACGGATAGCCTGGATACGCTCTATGTCTGCGGGTTGGGAGATAGCTCCGTCAATGATGGCGATATCATAGTCCTGCCCCCTATCAGACATAGCCTCCCTGAAGTTGACTACCTCCACCACCTGGAGCAGCCCCAGAAGGTCATCACCCAGACTAATCACCTGAAGCTGACAGCCTTCGCAACCCGTAAAATCAAAAAACGCAACTTTTGGTTTCATTGGCACTATCCTGGGTTAATGCTTCCTTTTACTGATGGTTTCGTAAAAAGTCAAAAAGCGCCGATTTTTGTCATTGCAAGCAATCTCAAATTTCATTACAAATCAATGGGATTGCTTCGGCGATAAACCCGCCTCGCAATGACACCCGGGACTTTTTACGATTGCATCTTTACTGGCATGAAGAACAGTTATACCCACCACTTCTCCCTGATCATACCTAATAATAATATCGTCGTCAGTAAGCTCGGTATCATCCGCATGGCTGGGTTTTTTAAAGTTTAGATACAGAACATCCGCCTCCTCGTCATAACTATACCAGATACGCTTAAAGGGTATGCTCAGGAGTTGGGGGGTAAGGCTGATAATCTCCTTAATATTCACCGCGGCCATAGCTTTCTCCTCCTTCTGACTTGTTTGATCCTCCTCGTCAAGAAGGCTGTAATCACAAACCCATCATCCGCCGGTTCCTTGTATGCCATAGAGCATTAATCTCACCAACTTCCCATATTATTAACCCAGTTTTAAAAACTCATCAATATCCAAACCTGCCTGATCTATAATTGCTCTCAAGGTTCCTTTGGGAATATCCTTGCCAGGATGGTTAGGTACAACCGTGCGCCGCTTGGTAACCGGATTATACCAGATCTCATGGCTGCCTTTAGCTTGTCGATCAAAAATAAACCCGGCGGCTCTCAGCCGTTTTATAACCTCATTGGGCTTAAGAGATGGGATTTTAGTCATGCGGCAACCGATATAGGGATTTTAGCGTCTACGACAATCTTATCAATTTTGGTTTCAGCCAATCCCTCCGGTAGCGGATCGCCATGATCGAGGCAGGATTCTATCAGCTTCCTGGCCACATCCTGGGCAATCTCCATCGTCTCAGCCACGGTTCGACCCTGGGCAATTAAGCCTTGCAAAATCTTGCTGGTAGCCAGATACCCACCTTCCTCCAAAGGCTCCAGCTTAATGGGAATGAGATATTCTGACATATGGTTCACTCCTCTTTATAATAAACCTCAAATAGCCGTTATCGAGTCAATTTTAATATTAGGATATTTTTTGTCGCACTTAGACATACTCCCCTTCCGGTTGTGGCTGAGGAACCTCACCCTCATAAATATTGGGATATTTTTTGTTGCACTTAGGACACTGAAATATTTTATTCCTACCGCTGTTTTCAACATTCAACATAATAACCGGCGGAAATTCACATTGACACAGTTGATAGCCAAGGGCTTGAGCTATCTGAGCTTCAGCTATTTTTAAATTCGCTTCCACCCCATCAATACCCATGCTAACCTCGTTCTTCTTGTTTTCAGGAAGCAATTCTTTTATAGCTTTAATAGCAGTTACAACCTCCTTAAGTGTCTTAAATCCAGCTGATAAAAGAGTTAAAGGCTCCATTTACGTTCCTCCATTGTAAGGGTAGGTCAGAGGCTACTGCCTTATTGGTTGCCAGCGCCAGCTTTTTACCCAGCAACTCCCTGTCCATCATAGGTTAATCCCTTCTTTTTGGGCGTTCATAAAGAAGGGTTCATACTTCAAGTGTGGCAGATCAGCTTCCGAATAAGCAAATGCGGAAAACACTGCGTTGTATTTGTATAAAGTTTCCCCCGAGAGCTTATTGATAAATTTTTCCGCCTCCGGGGTAATTTTATCCAGAATTACCAACAGGTCATAGTCGGAATCAAGTTCGTGCTCTCCCCTAGCGCGGGAGCCGAATAATATAATCTGTTGCAAATGTAGGCCAAAGTGTTCCCTAACCTGCTGGACAAATTGCTTAATAACGTTATCTCGTATCTGAGTTGACATGTTATCCAAGCAGCGCCTCCCGCAGGTCTTTTAATTCGGCGTAAGAAAAGGTGGGGCCTTGCCGGCAGACCAGAACGCCGTTGATCTGGCAGTGGCCGCATTTCCCTAAGCCGCACTTCATGTGCCGCTCCAGGGAAAGGAAAGTTTTATGATCCCGCAGTCCCTTAGCGGATAATCCCAGGAGTACGAATTTATACATTACCGGCGGCCCGACGATCAGGGATGCGATCATCTCCCCGCACATCTGAAACTCCGCCAGCAGGGTGGTGACCACCCCTACATGGCCGTCCCAGCCCGCCACCGGACGATCTACCGTAACCCGGACATCCGCTCCCCGCGCCTCCCATTGGGCAAACTCATCCCTAAACAGCCACTCGTCAGGGTGTTTCATCCCATAAAACAAAATTACTCGACCAAACTCGGATTTTCTGGCAAGCACACTTTTAATTACCGGCCTCAGGGGGATGATCCCAATCCCGCCGGCGACAAATAAAAGGTCATGGTCCTTGAGCTCCTCCAGCGGGAACCCCCGGCCTAACGGGCCCCGGATACCTACCAAATCCCCTTCGGAGAGTCGGTGCAACGCCGAAGTTACGTTCCCTACCTTGCGGACGCAGACCTCAAAACAGCCGTCTTCATCCGGAGGAGAAGCGATGGTAATCGGCGCTTCCCCCACTCCCAAAACGGATAACTCCAAAAACTGTCCCGGCTTATGCCCCAAACCCTCCCCATCCGGGAACCGCAGTCGAAACAGACGCTCGCTCTCCGTGAGCTGGCTGGCTTGTATAATACGGGCCAGCTTTGGGGTGTAAAGTCTATCGTCAGCGTTACAATTCATCGTTGGCATATTATCTTTTAAAACTATAGTGAGCAACTAAACTGAGTTGACAATGAACCAAGTACCCAAATTTTGTGCAGTCAGGTCCTCAGACCTGACTGCGGTTTAGGAGGTGTCAGGTCTGAGGACCCGACACCACAAAAAAGTAACAAAAATATCAAGTCATATGAAATAGTCTATAGTTCCAGGTTCTACCTAGTTCCAGGTTCTACCTAGTTCCAGGTTCTACCTGGTTTGTTCCATCAAATTAAGCGGATGGAGGATTAGGCATATCTTGCTGGGAGCGTTCCCAAAGTTCGTTGAGCACCTTCAGCGGATCTATCTTCACCAAGCAGGCCCTGGCGCACCGACCGCAGCCTACGCAGAATGACTCTCCATAGCGCTGCAACTGATATTTAAACTTGCGTAAGATACGATGCCGCACCCGCTCCGCTCTCAGCTTCCGGAAATTCTCACCGCTGCCTACCTTAGCAAAATCCTCCAGCATACAACTATCCCATCGGCGTAATTTTTTACCGCAGTGAGCGCCTAATCCCACCTCATCCTGCACATCAAAGCAACTGCAAGTTGGGCACACCATATTACAGGCCCCGCAACTTAAGTCCTTGGCCCCCAACTCCTCCCAGAGCTTGCTCCGATAAGTTCCCGTAAGGAGCAGGGGCAGGCTGTGCCAATCCGGAGAGAGCCGCAGGGGAAAGCGCTGGAACTTTCGCAGTTGGCCTTCCCTCAGAGCCTCAAGCAGCTCAGGTTTAACGTCGCCCACGGCATCGGAGATGGCCAGGAGTTCCCCGCCTCTTTCAGATCCAACGCTGATTATATAATCATCCTCATGCTCGGTAAACAGAAGGTCATAGCCTGATGACACCGATAATCCCCCCACGCTTTCGCAGAAGCAATACTCATCGCAAGGCTCCCAGCAGTCCATCCCTACAATGGTAAGACCGGCCCGGCGCCTGGCATAGTGAGGGTCTATAGGTTCTTCCAAGAACACCATGTCCAGTTGCCGGAGACCATTTATATCGCAGGGTTTTACTCCCAGGAGCGCCAGCGGCTCTGTTTCCACCTTTTGAGGCTCTGCCTGAGGTTGATCTCCTAAATTATAATTGACGAGGAGTTCTGTTCGTGGAAATACGTACTTTTTAGGAGGAATTAAGGTGGGGATATATCTGTTTTGATATCCTAACTCCTCGGGGCTGCTGATCTCGGCATATCCAAACCTATTCTCCTTGGGAACCGGAGCCGCCACTCGAATCTTATCAAGCAGCTTCCCAACCCAATTTAAATATTGATTACGTTTGAGGAGCTTGTATGGCATAATCTCTCCGCGATGTCATTGAGCTTTAACAGCACAGCCGCTGGCACACTCCATAGACTTATATAATGATAATCCAAAATTTACCTATAATCAAGAGAGATGCGAAATCTGAATCACTAATATCACTTTTGTGACGGATGTAACTCCCCCATAAGGCAGTGTTGGGAGGCTCTGGTAATTTTTACCCAAACCAGTTTTCCCAGTAAACCCTCCAGGCCGGAGAAGTGGACTAATCGGTTGCCTCTAGTGCGACCGGTCAGTTGAACCCCATGATCATGGGAACCGGGGTCATCAGATATATGATCTTGATACTCCGGGAGACGCTGGTTTTTACCCTCGACTAAGACCTGTTCTGTTTTCCCTAACTGCCGGGCCTGATGCTCTTTAGTTATCCGATCCTGCAATTCCAACAACCGCATAAACCGCGGCTGAGCGATCTCCCTGGGGATCTTATTGCCCATGCCTGCGGACACCGTATGAGGCCGATCAGAGTAAATAAAGGAAAACAGCGTATCAAATTGAGCCGCCTCTACGACTTCCAGAGTTTGCGCAAAATCTTCTTCCGTTTCCCCTGGAAAACCAACCATGACATCAGTAGTGATGCTTATCTCCGGGATGAGCTCCCTTAGCAGGCGTAGTTTCTCCAGATAGTCGGCGCCGGCATATTTTCGGTTCATCGCCCGTAACACCTTATCTGAGCCGGATTGGAGCGGCAGGTGCAGGTGCTCGCACACTTGTGGGATATTTGCCATAACCTGCATAAGCTCGTAAGATAAATCCTTGGGATGGGAGGTAACAAAGCGGAGACGCTCTATCCCGGGAACCTCGGCCGCCAACTCCAGAAGGCGCGCCAGATTTGCCCTATCAGCTAATCCCCGGCCATAAGAGTTTACGTTCTGGCCCAAAAATGTCACCTCCTTATATCCCTCCCGGGCTAAGCCACACACTTCCCCTAGTATGTCCGACAGGGGACGGCTGTCCTCCCGACCCCGCACATACGGCACTATACAATAAGTACAACAGTTATCGCAGCCCTCCATTATGGTAACCCATGCCCGGTAAGGATGCGCCCGCTTTATGGGCAGTTTGCCGGAAATGGACGTATCATCTAAACAAGCGGCTCGGACTCTTTGACGCTCCACCTGCCTTATCAGCCGCCGAAGCTCCCCTAAACTCCGCGGGCCTAAAACAAAATCCACATAGGGCATCCGGGCGAAAATCTTTTCTCCCTCACTTTGGGCTATGCAGCCGCAGACGCCGATAATCGTTGGGGGATGCTCGTTTTTTAATTTCCGCAGCCTGCCTATAGCCGAATAAGCTTTAGATTCGGCCTTGGGCCGCACTGCACAAGTATTTACCAAGATCACGCCCGCCTCTTCTGGAGATGTAGCCAGGCTATAGCCTTCCGCCTCTAAGAGGCCGCTCATCCGCTCCGTATCATGGGCGTTCATCTGACATCCGAAGGTAAGAATACGGTAACGCTTTCGGCGCTCCTCAGAACTGGTTGATTTTTTTGAGCTTGGCATTTCAGGCTTACCCCTTTATACAAACTTTTAAACGGCGCATAAAGCTCAAACCCGGCCTATCCTGCCGCCGTCTATTTTAATGGCCTTAAAAACAAGCCTCAACAACCCTTTTTTAGCAAAAATATCCAGCCTTAGTTTTAATAGTATCCACATAGTTTATAACACAGGCAAGCATTTTTCTGTATTCTTCAGACTTTTCCTTTTCAATAAGGGTAATGTCATACTTCTTGAATTGTTTTGCATAGAGCGACAAGAATCAGAGCAATAGCCTAACTTCTTGGTTTCATAAGCAATAAGCCCCAGTTTGTCAATCAACGCATGATATTACTCAACTTTAAACCGTTTTACTTTTTAGGCGCCTCCATAAATGAAGGTTATGGAGGTAATTATAATATCAAGCAATTAAATAGCATTAGCTGACACCATATCCCATTTTTAGGTACAAAATAAAAGAGTGAAAAAACAGCCATAAGTTGTGGTATACTGATGTTGTAATATTATTGTATAGTTAAAATTATGGAGTAGTTCTGAAATTTTCTGTTATTAACTCGAGTTACGGCAAACTAAAATACTGACCAAGGCTCGGTGATTTTAACCGCAGAGAACGCAGAGGTCACAGAGAGTAGTACTTCTGCAACTCAT
>QIEW01000243.1 GCA_003230535.1 bacterium | reverse complement strand
CCGGTTACGGATTACTCCCCACGCTCCACCTCCCTCCAGAGGCGAAGAATACCTGACCCGCTGGAGGCTGCAACTACACCCCCCTATTAGCAATATACCTATCCAGCATTTATATTTACTCATATCAGCGAAACATCATTGGGTTAGCACTTTTAGTCCCTGACATTAGGCAGCCGCCCAGGGGTCATAGGGGTCGGGAAAGGGCTCCCTCTATTACGGGCAACTAAATTATCTGCGGCGCGGCCGCTTTATCTGTCAGCGCTTCCACACCGGGCAGATTTTTTCCTTTGAGGAGTTCAAGGAAGGCTCCTCCGCCGGTAGACATATAAGAGATGCTATAGGTCAGCCCTTCCTGGTGCATAATCACATCCGTATCGCCGCCGCCGACGATGCTCAAGGCACGGATAGCAGTGGCATCGGCCACCATCCTGGCCATAAACGATGTGCCGCGGCCGAAAGGCTCCAGCTCAAACACTCCCATCGGCCCATTCCAGATAATGGTTTTGGCGTCGGCCAGCGCCTCTGAAAACAAGGTAACGCTTGCCCTGCCAATGTCCAAGCCCAGCCACCCCGATGGTATTTCTTGTACCGGCACCTCGGCTCTTGCTACAGAAATATCAATTTTTTCGGCGGCCACGCAATCCACCGGCAGATAAAATTTAACATTTCTCTCTTTGGCAATCCTCATAGCTTCTATAGCTTCAGGGATCAGCGCCTCATCAACCAATGACCTGCCCACATCCACCCCTTGAGCTTTCAGGAAAGTAAAAGCCATCCCACCGCCAATAATTATCTTATCCACCCGCTGGAGCAGGAACCTGACCGCTCCAATCTTATCCGAAACTTTAGCCCCCCCTAAAATCGCCACCATTGGCCGCTTAGGGTTCTGCATGGCTTTACTGAAATAGTCTACCTCTTTCCGGAGCAGGAACCCGGCCGCCGCACAAGGCAGGTGCCTGGTAATCCCTACATTGGAGGCATGACAGCGGTGGGCGGTGGCAAAAGCATCATTGACATACACCTCCGCCAGAGAAGCCAGCTGCTTACTAAAAGCGTCGTCATTTTTCCCCTCGCCGGCATGGAAGCGTAGGTTTTCCAATAACACAACCTCTCCCGGCCGCATCTTCCTGACCCTTTCTTCCACCTCTTCCCCCACACAATCGGGAAGTAAAGTCACCTCCCGGCCCAGCCACAGGGACAGACGGCGGGCGACCGGCGCTAAGCTAAACTTGGGATCAGCCCCTTGGGGACGTCCCAGGTGCGATGCCAAAATAATTTTGGCCCCCGCCTCCAGGGCATAGTTTACCGTAGGAAGTACCGCCCGGATACGGGTGTCATCAGTAATCTTGCCATCCGCATCCAACGGCACATTAAAATCCGCCCGAATAAACAACCGCTTCCCTTTGAGTTCCAGATTAGTAATCACCAGCTTTTCCAATTTATCCGCCTCCTTCTATTAATCATCTTTGCCTAATATTTCAATATGAAACTGAATTCCAGATTTTACATCAAAAACCTGCCTTGCCTACGAAGTTGCCTCTTGACCGACTCCAGAGATTCTCTAGGCTCTTGGGAGCGGCCTTTGGCAATCAGGCTATCATAAAAGTCCTCCCAGAGTTCACCCCACTCTTTGAGGTCTATCAATACCGCCGTCTTCTTGCCCTCATCATCCATAACAAATTGGATACACTTCACCACCCATCTCCAACCATTATAACCTTTTGGCTAGTGAACTAAATCATTAAACCATCAGGTTTTTTCATAAGTACCAAGAAACTCATCTCTTGAGATTCCAGCTTGGGTACAGATCGTTCTCAAGGTGGAAGCTTTTATTTTAGGATGATTTGGCATGGTTAAGGGAGTTTTGCTTCCGTCTGGGTTCTCCCGTGCCATAGAAATGTGCTCCTTTTCCCGGACTATATGAAACCCCAAACTCTCAAGCGCTTTAACCACTCTCCGTTTTGGCGCATCAACAGGAAACTTATCCATTAAGCTTCCACTCCTGCCTCAGCCACAAATGCTTCAAGTATTGGTGGGTCAATATCAAGAACATCCTCGCCAAAGGTCTCAATATGAAATCGGATGGCAGATTTCACATCCGCAAGGGCCTCTTCATAAGTATCCCCTTCCCCGACTACAATCCCTTTAATCCCTAAAGGATAGGCCACATACCCGTCAGGATGTTTTTCTACTATAATCTTATATTGCTTCATAAAAGTAACCCCCTTTCTCTCAGCCAAACATGGAAATCAGACGTTTTATTTTCTTAAGGCATGGCATTTTGCTTAGCGTTCTGCCTATTTACAAAGTGTGAAGGCATTTAGGGAAGCAAAAGCGAACCGCAAGAACAGGGTAGTTTGCCTAACCCGCAAAAATTCGGCTTTTCGCCAAGGAAACGGCGTTAGCCAAAGTATATTACCACCCTCCACTACATCAGGCGGTCTTCACTTTGAGAGGCAGGGACTCTGCCTCAAGGGTAGTAAGATCGAGAATGCTTTGGGCATGGTCAATATCTATGCCGACCGGTTTTCCCTCCGCATCAAAGTCGACTACCACTCCCTGAGCAACCTCACGCGCTTCTACCCCGGGACGCTCTACAAGGTGAATATAAAGCGAATCGGTGTCAGCGTGATAACTTAACCGCATATTTTAGCACCCCCTTAAAATCTCTATCAAAGAAAGCGTTGTGAATTGTTTTCTGATCCGACAATGTCACGACGCGAAGAAATCTATTTCCGTATTCGGGAATTCGTCCCCAAAAACGAAATCTCCCATCAGGTTGCCCTATCATATACTCCCTGGAAAAAACAACCCGTTCACACCATTCTTTTCTTATGTAGGGCCTCTTTGCCGAGATATCTTTTTCAAAATAGGCCGTATATTTAAACATACCAGAACATTGTTCCAAGGTCATCAAAAAATTTAATGGAAAACGCCGAAATCCCACTAATTCCCAGGTTTTAGTCAGGTAATTATTATGGCTGAAACGCTAGCCACTTACCCAAACACTACTTCCAGGGCTTCCCCGGCTTGCCGCACTCCCAGCAGTTCCAAGGTGAGGGAAGCATTTAATTCCGTAGCATCCAGCTTGTTGAGGTTGCTCTTAGGGAGGAGGCAGCGGCTAAAGCCGAGCTTGGCGGCCTCTTTTAGGCGGGCTTCTATCTGAGTTACTCCGCGGATCTCCCCTCCCAGGCCGATTTCACCAATTGCCACCAAGTCTTGTGGGATAGGTTCCCTGCGGAAGCTGGAGACTACCGCCAGCAACAGCCCCAAATCCGCCGCCGGTTCATCCAGGCGGATACCGCCGGCTACATTAATGAATACATCCAGATTATGCAGATGCAGACCCAGGCGGTTCTTAATTACCGCTAAAAGCAGCATGAACCGGTTTAGATCCAGGCCGGTGGCGTGCCGCCGGGGAATGTTAGATATATCTTGGGCGACCAGCGCTTGCAGCTCCACCAGGAGAGGCCGGGTGCCCTCCAATGTGGCTACGACCGCCGAACCGGAGTTGCCCGGAGAACGCTCCGCTAAAAACACCTCCGACGGGTTGAGAATTTCCTCCAGTCCCGTTCCCCGCATCTCAAATACGCCTATTTCAGAAGTAGCCCCAAAGCGGTTCTTGGCGGCCCGTAAGATGCGGTAGCTATAGTAGCGCTCACCCTCCAGGTAGAGCACGGTGTCCACCATATGCTCCAGGGCGCGCGGCCCGGCAATCGCCCCATCCTTGGTAACATGGCCGACGAGGAAGCAGCTGATCCCCTCCCGTTTGGCAAGAGTGAGCAGTTCATGAGTTACTTGCCGGACTTGGGCCAGGCTGCCTGGTGTGGAGGTAAGCCGGGGGGTATAAGTGGTCTGGATGGAGTCTATTACCAATACTTGCGGCTTCAATGATGCCGCTTGTTCTTTGATAACCTCCAGGATGGTCTCACAGGAAAGATAAAGCGCTTGTGTGCCTAATCCCAGGCGCTGAGCCCGGAGTTTAATTTGGGAGGTAGATTCCTCGCCGGAGACATACAATACCGAACCCGATACCTCCGATATCCTGGCACATACCTGCAAAAGCAAGGTAGACTTGCCAATTCCCGGGTCCCCGCCCAGCAGGACTACCGAGCCCGGTACCACTCCCCCTCCCAACACCCGGTCAAACTCTCCTATCATGGTAGAAAACCTGGGCTCGGCGCTGGTCTCCACCAGATGCAATAGTTGGGGGCCAGGCCCCGATCCGATAGCTCCCAAACCCAACTTTGGGGCGGAAGACACCTCCTCCAGGAAGCTGTCCCACTCGCCGCAACCCGGACAGCGTCCCAGCCACTTGGGAGCCTGATACCCACAAGTCTGACAACTGAAATGCGTCTTTTGCTTAGCCATTCTATCAAATTAGAAGGGTGGACGACATCTTGCTACAACAGATGCTGGAATTTACTTAACCAATTCCACGGATTTGATCGTCACTGTTTCTGCCGGCACATCACGGTACATCCCCTTAGCGGTTGTCTTTACACGAGCTATCTTATCTACTATATCCATACCCTCTATTACCTTACCAAAGACGGCATAACCAAACCCCCGGGCGGTTTTATCCCTCTGATTTAGAAAAGGATTATCTTTGAGATTAATAAAGAATTGCGAGGTGGCGCTATCGACTACTGAAGTGCGCGCCATCGCCACAGTCCCGCGGTCATTATGCAAACCATTACCGGCCTCGTTTTTAATCGGGGGCTGGGTAGACTTTTGGGTCATATCCGGTTTAAACCCTCCCCCCTGGATCATAAAATTTGGAATGACTCGATGGAAAATGGTGCCGTTATAAGAACCGCTCTTTATATACCAAGAAATTTTCTACCGAAATAGGAGCCTTATCCGAATTGAGTTCCAGCTTGATGTCTCCCATGCTGGTCTTTATAAGCGCTTGGGGATTAGGGCCGGCCTCGGCTTGGGTACAGGTAAAGAGAGACAGGGAAACAATAAAAGACAAACTGACCATAATCCATCGATAAAGACTATTCATTCCAACCTCCTTAATTTTTGTAATAGATAGGACTGTCTATGAAAAATAATATGGTGTTGCTCCCGACATTTCCATTAGAGACCCCCCTTATGGCATTTCTACCGGTGGGGTTCCAACTTTACAGCAACATAACGAAAAAGCTGAATCGTAACAGTTGAAGCTACGGCCTTATTCCCCCCCCCTCACGGGTGAAATACCACTTTATATGAGGTACTTGCAAAAGTCTCCAAAATGTCATTCCCGAGCGCTTTTATCGGGAATCCAGATTGTATAAAATCAGCAACTTATGGATTCCCGCTTTCGCAGGAATGACAACCTAAGCTAGTTTTGCAAGAAGCTCTATATATTAAAATCTCATGTTACGGCAAACTAAAATACTGACCAAGGCTCGGTGATTTTAACCGCAGAGAACGCAGAGGCCACAGAGAGTAGTGCTTCTGCAACTCATTGAAAAACAATTGGTTTATCCTCCGCGCTCTCTGTGTCCTCCGCGGTTAATAATTTAAACGTATAGATACAAGGAATTTCCTTTTTCCCCCTCCCTTGGTGGGAGGGGATCAAGGGGAGGGGGAACCTCTTGAGCTACCCTTCACCCCCACCTAACCTCCCCCATCAAGGGGGAGGGAAC
>QIEW01000270.1 GCA_003230535.1 bacterium | reverse complement strand
AGCGCCGGCGAAGTCCTTCTCGCCTCCGACCTCAATGGCGAATACAACAACATCCTTAATAACGCCTTAACGCTTATTTCCCCCGTAACAGGAACGCTTGATCTTAATGGAAATGAGCTTGTTCTTGATGCCGATGCCGATACATCGATAACAGCGGATACCGATGACCAGCTAGATTTTAAACTTGGTAGCACTGATATCTTCGCCATGAAGACCGTGGCTAGCGCAGTCAACGGGATTGATTTTACGGGGGCGGCTACGGGGAACAGCACAGATATAAGCAGTGCAGGCACTGACACTAACATAGACAACACGATAACAGCTAAGGGGATTGGGAGCGTTATTCTTAGGTCGGGGGCTACTTCAGCCGTTGTAACCGTTACGGGGGTAACTTCCAACGCTAACGGGATAGAAGTTACAGGAGGGGTGTCTAGTAGTAAACCCAGTATTATAGTAACAGGAACGAACCCAAATATAGGGTTAACCATTGCGGGGAGAGGTACAGGGGATTTAGATTTAAACACCGCCCGGTTTGACAGTACTGGCAAGATGACAGTCGGTACTATTCCTACTGCGAGACTCACAAATCTTATAGAAACAGGTACATACACAACAGGTACGTTATCTTCTGGTAACGAAGATACACGATTAATAACACATAGCCTCGGGGGAGATAACGTTTACGTTATTATGAACGCTACTGGAATCCAGGATGAAGACTGGGAAATTTACTCAAAACGTCCAGATGGACAGACCCAGCATTTTTTTGGCTCTGCGGTTAATGGCGCAACCGTTGTAACTTCGTTAAGCACCCCCGCTACAACCAAAATAAGGTTAACAACCCTTAATTCAGGAGCAATTGCTCAAGCATTTACGGTGGACTATCTGTTCATCCAGGGGAGTTAAATGTTTCAAATAACTGAACCTGGGAAAGCTGAACAGCGCGTAGATAAATATAAGTTTAGTATCAGCGTAGCGAGTAACGCTGACGGGAAAGATAGATATTAAACAGTTAGTCCAGCAGTCTGGGTTTCCGACAGATATTGATATAAACTGGCAAGATATACACCCTTATTGGTTGATTGCTAAAGTTGATGATAAGGCGATAGGGTGTGTCCAAATAGCGATAAGTAAACCAGTTGGGCGGGTAGAAATGCTAGGTATTAGAAGCGATATCACAAATACTACACGAGCTAAGGTAGTCAAAATGTTACTACTTGTGGCAAGACAAACTCTTTTAAAAGCGGGAGTGTTATATGCCTCAGCTATGATCCCTTTTGAACTTAAATCGTATAAAAAGTTATTAAAAAGAAGAGGCGGACGGAATTTCGGCGCCGGTAACATTTTTATTTGGGAGCTATAGCCTAATGTCAGTTAGCGAATCCAGAAACCAATCTGAAAGCCGGTCAAGGACGACGGAAAGAACAAATGTAGAACTTGATCCCGCGAGTGAAGGTGAACTGGCGCTTCAAGATATTGGTCAGCAAATAGCGAACACCCAACTCTCCTCGATTTTAAAACAAGCCGGTTTTCAAGATTTACTTACTGGCGCTACTGAACAAGCTTTTAGCCCCGAGGCGTTAGCTGAAATAGAAAGGCGTGCGGGTAACGCTGGAACTGCTACCGCCAGGGAATTAGAACTCATTAACGAGGCTTCTTCTTCGGCGATATCTCAAGGGGAGTCCGACATAACGGCTTTCGCCACTGAGGGGCTACAACTGCTTAAAGAACAACTGGCTCCGGCTAGGGGCTTAAGACCCACCGATACCCCGATTGTAGATCGAGGGGGGCGCATAGTAAAAGAAGCGGTACGCCAACAAGGCCAGCTCGTAAGAGGGGTCAATGCCCGAGCGGCGGAAGCTAAATTGAATTTCCCTTTAGCGCGTCAGCGTTTTCAAGAAGAACTAAGAAATCAGGGTTTTACTAACCGGCTTAATTTATCGACGTTAACAGCACAAAGCGGTCTACAATTAGCCAATACCGGGAATTTCTTAGGGTCTCAGAAACTATTATTGGAAGAGCGTATCGCTTCACCCAAGGAAGTAGGTGTATCTAAAAACAGAGGCAGTGGACGTTCAGCGGGCCTTAATACTGAATTTGATTTTGGTAGCTTGGCTAGCGGCGGGGGATAGTAACTAAATGACTGATCGACTTTCAGCAGGACACGGTTTGGACTTAGACTTAAATGCACAGTTCGGGGCGGGGTTATCCGGGACGCAAACCCCTGGGCCAAATGTGGCCGCTGGTGAAGTTGCTTTTGAGGGGGAAGGCGAAGCGGTAGGTTCTCAAGAAGCTATTTCAGATTTAGAAGTTACGGGCGAACAAGCGGATAGAAAACGGCCCCCTGCTGCGCGAAGGATATTAAATGTACTGGCGATGGGATCCCCTAATTTCTCAGAAATACAAGCAAGAAAAGCGAAAACCAAATCCCTCGCACGGCAGCAAGATGTGGACAACCTATTGAAACGTTTTGAGTTAATAAAATCATTATCAAAAAACGCTAGCACTTTACGGGGGAAAGAGCGAGAGGACTATTTAACAGCTATAACGCCTACCGTGGACACCGTTTTCCCTAACGCGTCAGAGCAAATAAAAGCCCTCATATCTAGTCCTGATAGGTTAGGGGGGTTAGAAGACATTTTAAAAAGCCCGGCAGTCAAGAACCTAATACAAACTCAAGGCGTGGATGCTATAGCTAAATTTATAACCAGTAAAGAAGGGCTAGCCGATCAAGATTCGGCAGCGGATAAAAAATACTTTCCCGAAGCGATAAGAGCGGGAAAGGGGTATATTGATTGGCTAGAGAATAACAATCCTAAAAAATTAGCTAAAATTAGAAGTGATAAAAAAATAGATGTAGGGGAGTTTATAAATATACACGATAATATTCCAGAAGCTATAAAAATGAGCGATGAAGCTTTATCAAACATGCTCCAACCACGTAACCGAAAAAGGTTATCCGATATCGGCATAACTATTGAAGATAAGAAATCTGACACGGATACGAGAAAAGCAAACATTGAAGAGCGCAAGTTAAAACTTCAAGAACGCAAACAGGACTTCGAGGAAGGCGGCAGCATTCCATTTTTAGGTGGTCAGACTACTGAAGCGAAAGTGGCGGGTGCAACGGATGCAACGGAACCTTTGGGCACTGTTAATCCGGAAGACATTGCAATAGCTGCTGGGCCGATAGCCGCCGTAAGTAAGGTTATGAGTCGTGTTTTTGGAGATTTTGTTCCTGGAGTAAATCCCCGCCTTTCTGCTGAAAACAGAATTAAAACTTTCAATAAAACCGTAGAGGGGGTGTTTGTAAACAACCCTCGGTTCCCCGTGGCGGAAGTGAATAGGGTACTCGGCATCCTCCCTGACGCGGAGTCAGTATTTACTGATCCTGAAGTTGAAGTCAAAAAGTTGGGGGATATGTCTAATTTTATGCGAAACCAGCAGCGATTAGATAGTCGGTCTCTCCAAGGGCCTCTGTCTAAAAAAAGAAGGTTAGATATTATAGACAATATGGCTACGCGAGAACAAGTGCTACAGCTTATCGGAAACCCGGCTGACACTGATGACTTAAACGCCTTAGCACAGAAAATAGTTAATGGCTCTGCTACACCCGAAGAGAAAAAAGAGTTTGCTCGATTGAAAGGGCGTTAGTTATGGCTGAGCCTGATACTGGTGTAGAAAGCGAAGACAAAATTTTTGAAGCCGCTGTTCAGCATTTAGCTGAAAAACAAGTCCGGGATATGTCTAACCCCATTTTGAATATAGCGGGGGGCATAAACAAAGAAGTTATCTCCTTGGCGGGTGCCCCAATGGACATTGCGAATAAAATGTCCGGTTTAGTAGGGGCAGGGTTGAAACGAATTGGGATTGATCAATCTTTTTTCGGTGAACAAGAAAAACCCATTGGCGGCTCCGAGCGGCTGATTGAAGAAGGTAGAAATCTTGGCTTTGTTAACCAAGCAGTTTTAGATGAAACCCCTTCTGCCCGCATAGGAAACACTGCGGGAATCGGGATGACTTTTTTAGCGGGGATGTTAGGAACAATGGGGAAAGCCGCCACACTGGAGCAAGTTTCTTCAAAAGTTGGTGAGATTTTCGTAACAAAAGGAAAGCTCCTACCTTTTTCCAAGGGAAGTAAACTTCCTGTTGATAAAATCTCAACTGCTACTAAAGCAAAACAGCTCTTCGATCCTATAATCGCTACCTTCCAAAAAAGCCCTAAAGGCTTTGCTGCGGCGGAAGGCGTTTCGATTATGGGGGCCAGTGTAGCCAGGGAAGTAGGGGGCCAGAGTTTTGGGGAAGACTCTCTGGGGCAGGTACTTTCAGAATTAGCTGGAGGGATTGCCGCGCCTACGGTTTTAATTGCTTCAGGTAAGTTACCGGTAGTCAGTATGTTAAGAAAGATAAGCGGTAATTTCATTAAAGGTGCGGAGCAAAAGAACGCAGCTAAATCTCTACAAAAAGGTGTTACCTCCCCGGAAGAGATAGTAAAGCAGATAGGTAAACTAGAAACACTCCCTGGAGTAAAATTAACGGCTGGGCAAACCTCCGGTAGTCAAGAATTACTTGATCTTGAATCCGCAGTAGCAAAAAAAGTCCCCGAACTAGCTGAAGAAATGGTGGGTAATGAGGCGGCGGCTAATCAGACTATTAGAAATGCGTTGGAAGATGTAGCCCCCGGAAGTATTGACAACACCAAGTTATTTTTTGAAGCTAAAAAAGTAAGATTGTTTACCGCTTTAAATGCGAGATTGGCTGGAGCGATGACTCGATTTTCTGAGAGAATAGAAAATCTAAAACCGAAGTTAACAAGAGAGAATGTGAGCAAAGGGATAAATGACGAGCTGGAAGACGCTTTAAGCGATGCCCGCGTTCAAGAAAACGCGGTGTGGGATCCTCTTCCGGATGATGAGATAGTCCCAATATTGAAATCCACATTCGATGAGTTCATCGGGGATGAATCAAATATCCCTGGGTTTGTTGCTTCGTTTTTTAAAAGTAAAAAACTATCAACTAAAAAATTCAAAGATGTGAAAGAGTTTAGATCAAAAATAGGCCGAGCGCAGAAAACAGCTCGGGCTCAAGGAGACGCCGAACAAGCCTTTTTACTCCAAAAAGTGAATGAGGGGATATTAGACGATATTACTAATTCTAATCTCGGGCCTGATTTTGATTTGGCGGTATCTTTTTCCAGGGAATTAAATAAGCGGTTTACCCAAGGCGCTGTCGGGGAAGTTATGCGATTCGCTTCAAGAGGCGGTCGAGCAGTTCCCGCTGAACTGGTCTCTGAATCATTAATCCCCCCCAGTAATGTACCCAAAGCTGCCGCAGGGGTTCGCGCTACCCGTAAAGCGGGGGAAGCCTTGCCAGACACTCCTCCTCGAACCGAACAACAACTCCGTTTAGAGGAGGACATGGAAGACTTAATCCGAACTCGATTATTTTCTAAAGGGGAGACGTTTGACACTAAAAAAGCTAAAACATTCCTTACCCGTAATAGAGAATTACTGGATCAATTTCCACAATTAAAAGCATCGATACAGGATGCAGTTAGTCGAAGTGGAGCTGTGGATGTGCTTAAAGCACGTATAAAAAATGCTAAATCAAGTTATTTAAATAAGCAGCGTACTGCTGCGACGCTTATACTCGGAACCCGTCCCGCTGCGGAAATGCGTACTCTACTCAACAGGCCAAACCGAAGAAGGTTACTGACGCAAGCGGTTAACGCTGCTAAAAAAGATACAGATGCAATGGCTGGGATTCAAAATGCGTATATGGAAGAATTTATGCGCGTGTCGTTAACCTCACAACGTGATATTAAAGGGAAAAAACTATTCTCCTCCGAATTAATGCGAAATTTTATGAAAAGAACCATTCAGGATGTTCGTTCATCAAAACTGTTAGACGGCAAACAAATAGTAGCCATAAATAAAATAATAAAAAATGTCGAAGCCTTGGAGCGTAAAGGT
>QIEW01000095.1 GCA_003230535.1 bacterium | reverse complement strand
ATCTTCCGGGGATACGGTCGGATGTATTCCTCCCCAAAGGATAGGCGTGTGGGGCAATTTTTGCCGCAGCCTCCGGGTTAGATCGGCTGCCGTGATATAGTAATTTGACATCAGGGAAATACCGATTAAATCGGCATCCCGGGCTAAACCCGCAATATCATCGATCACCTGGTTGCTGTAAACTGCGGCTGTTTTTTTAGCAATCCAATTACTCGCCTTTGATTCCAAAGGGGCAAATATAATGCTGGTTTGTACTCCACCAGCTTTTAAAAAGGCTGATATTGAACGCAACCCAAAGGAAACGATTTCCGAATAGGGAGAGATTAAGATTATTTTCTTCATGTGGTAGTGGTATATGATAAAAGCAGATTGATTAACTCAGGTTTACGCAAACCTATAATCCTACCCGTAAAAAAGGATTTTAAGGGACTTGGAAATATCCAATATACCGTTTTAGGATGAATCGCAATGTTTTTCTGTGGTGTCAGATTCAGGAAATCTGACACATCCTAAAACCGCAGTCAGGTCTGAGGACCTGACTGCACAAAATAACCACAAACGGTACTTTAAAATGTTCTTATACCAAGTTGCCATCAGATGGTTAAGGTGTCAGGTGGTAACACCTGACAGCACCTTATAACCTTATAGGTATATTTATAGTTTACAGTAGGTTGTGGTGGCGTCAGGAGTTACCTCCTGACGCAAATCTTCCATGTTTGATGGCAACTTGGTATAAGCCGGTTTTGCAGGAGGCTCATTTGAAAACAATTATTTCCCCCTCTGTGCTCTTTGTGTCCTCTGTGGTTAATTATTCCGGGCTTTTTGGTAGATCGCTTATCCTTGATGCTTTCGTAAAAAGTCGGTGAAGCTGGAAAAACTGTCAAAACTGTCTATATGTAGTATGATAACAAGCACAATGGCACTCTATGTTGTAGCGAGCAAGAGTAATTTTTACTTTTTACGAGACCATCATCCTTGCGTAAGGTGAGTTAATTAAAAACTACCTGCCATACTTGGCCTGATAGGCCCGCAGCAAACCGTAAGCCCCTGTAAGCATCATATTTCCATATGGTGCGGCCTGATACCAGCCCAAATCTGCTGCCAGTTGCCTCCGGGGCCCGGTTACCGCTATTATCTGGGCTTCAGGACGTTCAGGATAGCGATTTTTACGGATATAAACGCCGTGACCGCCGTCGGCAAACAGACGCTCGGCATCCAGGTTGCCGGCTAACAATTTCTCTACCAGAGCGCTTACTTTTTCCGGAGTAAGCATCTGGGTATGATGTTCCCAGAGACCTAAGATTTCCTCCCCATCCATGTAGACCCCCAGCGCATGTGCGTTCCCCAGATTAAGCAGCACCTTTTGTGTGCAGGAGGCCACTTGTTCATCCTCAAGACAGCCTAAAACAGCCGCTATTCCGGTATCCATAACCAACACATTCCTGCTCTTTGGAAGGCTGTCGGCTACCGCCTTCATTCTGGTTAGACAGGCGGGTATCTCCTCCCGACGGTACGCCCAACCCAGGAGATCCGTATCGCTCTCAAGCTGTTTTTGGTAATTTTCAAATCGGAACTTCCGATCAGAGACGCCGGGCGGCGCTTCCCCATGATCCTGGACGGCTACCGCGATGCCGGTAAGCTCCACCTTCCCTATTCCCATCCGCTCCAAGCCATCTAACAGCTTTTGCAGCCGCACATCCTGGGTGAAAATAGGATAGATACCCTGTCTGCATAACAGTGACGCCGCCCGCTCATCTTCTATGAGCGTGACCCCCCATGAGGCTACTTCCTCCAAATCATCGTTGAAACTTTTCGCCGCAGACCTGCCGGCAAGCGCTTTCAGGCCCAGAGAATGAAGCTTGTCCAGGTAAGGTTTTAGGGAAAATCCCCCCATGAGGCTACCATAAAATAGCGGGGTTAATTCCTGGGAGACGGCTTGCTGTAGCGCCTGTCTGGTCAACGCTACCGGCGAGGGAAGGATAAAGCTGGAGCAGTTTTCCATGTTCCGGTGGGAGCTGTCATACAGCAAAATATCTTGCGTGCCCCGACCTACATCAATACAAAGTACTTGCATAAGATGGAGTATACATAAATGTATCAGGATTTTTACGGATGCGCCGTAGAGACTTATTAACCCGAATAATTCGGGATCATAAACACGCTCCCGTTGGTCGCTTCCATAGCGGGAGTTTGAAAATTTTGTTTTTTGACCGTTATTTTGTAAGTAGCTGTATTCAAATAACATCATCAATGTTTACCGTGGATTTATGAATAATCCGGGTTAAGGAACTTAGCGCACCTTCGGTGCGGACTTTTTAGGCGGCGGCAGGTTCTCAAAATTGCCGCTCGTTCAGACTGTCGGGTCTGAGGACCCGACAGCACGTAAATAGCAATATAGGTTAGGTCAGGGCCGCCGCCTTGTCCGGCAGATAACGTTTTGATGGCAACTTATAGTATAAAACCGCTTGCTACAGGAAGGTTTCCATCAGGGTGTTAATCACGTCGATGGAGGTTGTCTTCTGTGTTCTGGCTTGAATATTCATTCTTATGCGATGGCGCATAACATCGTAGATTATTTTTCTAAGGTGTTTTTCGGTTGCCATCTGATCGCCGTCCATAAAAGCCTGACATAACGACGCTTTGATCAGGGACTCCTGGGCTCTGGGGCTGGAGCCGCTCTCTATGTAGCGAAAGAGGTCGTTTGTGGCAAGCTGCTTGGCCTTTTCATTCTCAGGTTTCATCATATTCATTCTTATCTCAAGCTGCTCGGGATCATTATAGGCGGCGTAAGGGTTTGTTGCCGACCCGCTTTGGAGCTTATAGTTGGAAAAATAGACTATATTGGCTATCTTTTCGATCATATCCGGCTTCATATATCGGAAACCTCCCTGACCATCCCTTTCAAAGATTTTTTTACGGCATTCTCTAAGGAAATATAAGGAAGTAATTTGATCTTGCATTCTCTCTTCGTCAGATTTTTTAACCTCTTCCACGGCCTGGAAGGATAGTTGATAATCCTGAAGCACCTTCATGGAAATCTGTTTTAGAGTTAGTTTGTTAGGATAATAAATGAGAGTTTTAAAGCAGAATCTATCCACCTGCGCTTCTGAGAGAGGATAAGTTCCTTCCTGTTCAATGGGGTTCATGGTGGCAAACACATTGAATTGCACCGCGTTCTTATTTAGAGGATCTATCTTATCAGTCCCAAAAGGAGGCGTATAATGGTTTTCTATATATCCATATTCCTTTGCATATCTGATTATTTTGGTTTGCTGCCCGAAAGGCGTAATCTGCCGCTCACCCATTGCCTCGAGGAGGGCTGCTTGAACCTTGGCGGGGGCGCGGTTTATCTCATCGGCCAGCAGCAGATTGGTAAACAACGGGCCATCCACCCAATGGGTCTGGAAATGTTCCTTATCGACCTCCAGTTTCAGGTCCCGTTTGCCGATCAAATCCGAAGGCTGCATGTCGGGGATAAACTGTACCCGATTGAAAAATAAGGCCGTCTCATTGGCCATATTCTTGATGGCGGTCGTCTTGGCCACTCCGGGAAGACCTTCCAATAGAATGTGCTCATTTAAAATTAGAGCCATCACCAGCCGCTCATTCATTTCCTCCTGGCCGATAATCTTAAGCTCATACTTACTATTCAAGATATCCAATAGCTCCCGAATCCTGTCAGAAAAATAATTGTAACCCAATTTTTCTGCTTTCTTTGGCAATTTACCTAAAAACCTGAGCATAATAGAGCCCTCTTTCCTTTAAATAAAGGCGCAAATAAATATCCGCCCCCATATTAATAAACTAAACAAGCAACTTTCTTATACTAAAAAAGTGCGCGATGCGGCACTTCACATCCCGAATAATTCGGGATCATAAACACGCTCCCGTTGGTCGCTTCCATAGCGGGAGTTTTCGGTGATTTGTATGAGCCATTTTGTTTTTGACCGTTATTATGTAAGTAGCTGTCTTCAAATAATATCGTCAATGTTCACCATGGATTTATGAATAATCCGGGACATTAAAATTTCTTTACTGCCCGGTCTAATGTATCAGAAAATATAAACGCCCGCAAAATAAAGAATAACCCTATAATAATCCATATGGTAAAAAATATATCGATCAAATTATTATAATCTAAGAACAAGGAATTTGCCAGTGTTTTAATTACGCCGTCACCTTTAAGTTCCCGCTTTAATATTGGAAATTTCATTACCAAAAACATGGAGATAGTCATAATAGGAAGCAGAAGGAAATCAAATAAATAGCGATCCACCTTCCGTAACCACCCCGGTTGGGCGAACGAAAACAGGGCATCCCTCTCATTACTCGACTTCTTTAATATAATTAAGTTAATACTCTGAGGGAGGATATAGACGCAGAGGGCAAACCCCAGGGAGACCCAAAAGGCCAGGGCGGAACTGCCGTAAACTATCCAGTTATTTTTTGTCTGAGCGATATATCCGATTATGGTAAGCTGGACAGCCAGAATAACGGCGATGATAACACCGTTGGTCACTATCTCCCGCCAGTCCATATGATAGTTAACGTGGTATTTATAGCGGTAAATCAACCAGGCGAAAACAAATCCCAGTAAGATACTCAAATAAGGCAGCCACTGATTGATGGAAGCGGCTAACCTTTCCTTGTCAAATTTGATAAATATGAATTGATCGACGAACACATCGGCAATGGTCCGGAGATCGTCCAGCAGCTCTGGGGTCTTTGTCAAACTGAAAAATTTGCTCCTGGTTAGATTATAGTCCCCTTTGAGGTCCTCATTCTGCCCCCAATATTTGTTTTCATCGAATTCCAAACCTCCGCAACGTTTACCGTAGGCTGAAGCGGCGCTCATGTCTTGTCGGCCGGTTTCCACGCAATATAAACTATCGGCATAAGTATAGAGGAAAAAGTCTTTGTATTTAGGGGCGGATTTGCGCCTGGCACCTGAAGCCGCAGCCAGCTTTAACAGGTCTATATACTCCTTCTCCCTTTTCCTGATATACTCCATTAGTATATCCTGGCTGGCGATCTCTTTAATGCTGGGGACGCTCCTATCTTTTTCAAAGACTTTCAGCTCCTCTATTTTCTTTTCATACTGCCGCTCCATCTCCCTGTTAATCGGCATGTTAATGGCCCGATAATAATTTTCATTTTCCTTTTTCCATTTTTCCATATAGAAGCTGTTGTTAGCATTCAGATTGACAATCATCTCTGAAATTTTTGAGAGGAGAACCAGTTTCCCGGTCTCATAGTAGTAAATTTTATCCTCGGATTTAGGGAGGTTGGGGAACAAAATAGAAAATACCCGCAGATACTGATCCTTCTTCTGATAAAAATGGCCGACTTGCCGCAGGAGTTCTTTTATGTTTCCCTCATAACCTTCGTCGGCATCGGTTAGAATAATGATGAACCTCTTCATCTTGGCGGGATCCCGCTTCTTTTGCTCAAGGAGTTTTATGAGCTGCATCAAAGGCTTAATGAGGGATGACTGCCCCTTATTTTCCCGATGTATTCGGCGGATAAGCTTCAGATTTCCGTCAAAATCTTTCGCCAACTCTCCGAAGCGTCCTTCCGTCAGGGAATGGAGGGCATCCTTCCCGGTATAATCGTCAAAAGTAAAGGTATAAAATTTGTAATAATAATCCGATTTTTTAAGCTCTAAAAAGTTTTCTACCCGCTCATCGGACCCAAAGACGGCCGCCGCGCCATTAATCAAGCCGAAGATGCTGTCAGAGAGTTTCTCGCTCACCGATCGACCGGTATAAAGATTGGAAGAAACATTACCAAATATCTGTTTTATAAGCGAATTGCCGATATCGGTAAAGTTGAGGTCGGTATCCTTCCGGGGCTCGAAATAAAGGCCGGCATTGGTATCCACAAAGAAATGGACTTCGGCTCCCTTAAAGAAAGCCGCCGAGCTAAGCAAATCATGCTTTATATAGGTGAGCACGACAAAAATAATAAAAGCGATCACGCAGATTAGTATCCCCAGCAAGAAAAATGAAATGTTGCCTTCTTTGATCCAACCGCGGCGCTTGAGGTAAGGCAGGGAAATGGGAGCCGCCAAAATAATGCCGGCAAACAGAAAAACTGATAAAACAACCACAGGGGAATACTGCTTTTTGATTATCTGCTTTTTTATTTCCCTATCCTGCCCAGCATAATGTCTGGTTATCAGATAGGGATTATTGATATCGGATAACGGTGAAATTTTTATCAGAAACTCCAGATCGAAGTCCTGGCCGTCCAATTCAACATTGTTTACGATCACCTCCACCAAGGCCGTCTTCTCCGGCAAGCCCGCTTTCAGCTTGTTTATCTCATCTTCGCTTTTTAAAGCAACCCGGAGATTTAGATTTCCCCGGCTTTTAGCTAGTTTACGGAGTCTTTTTATAATGGAGTCATTGTAGAGTAAACTTAGATCATATTTGGTGTCATTCTTGATTGCGGCAAAAAAGACGGCCCTGAAATCCTGTTCGAGGCAGTGTTCGTAGATAAGTGGAGCAACATCATCATAGAAGGTCTGGAGCTTCTTTTGGTAATCGGATATGTTTTGGGCGGAGACATGGGTTGCAGCTATTAGGAGCAGAACGATAACCAGATGCGCTATTTTTACAAATGTTGATTTCATCAGTCTCATATACACATATATTATCTTAGTAATCTACATTATTCAAGTGAGTAATAATGTTTCTTGGGACACCCCCGAAAATATTTTTTGCCGATTACGGCTTATATGCAAACCGTTTAACTGCCCTAACAGGAATTCCCTTCTTTGAAAAAGGGGGAAACGAAATCCGATCTTCGATCTTTCTGGCTGGTTCTCAAGCCGAAAGCGCCCAGGGAAACGCACCTCTTTATAAGTAGTTTCGGACCGCGACAGGCCGAAACATCGGAGGGGATTAAGGGGGAAACATAATCCGTCAATTTACGGTTGACATGACATACCTGTAGGGTGGTTCAAGCGAAGCGGAACCGCCAAAGGATAGGCGGAACCGGCTTCGCCTTGTTCCGCCCTACGCCTACTCCGCTGTTTTATTTGAACAAAACAACAACAGGCAAATAAACCTGGTTATTTATAAAACGCTGCACTAGCCTAACTCACACCAGACCCGGGGGCGGAATTGGGCGCCTAAGTCCTTACTGATCTTGCCGCAGTGCGCCAGGTTTACTCCGGGAAGCGTGACCGCGGTGA
>QIEW01000302.1 GCA_003230535.1 bacterium | reverse complement strand
CGCTCTGCCGGCAAACATTACCTTTGATACTAATCTTAGTGAGCGTGAGCGGTATCTTCTTCTTCGATTCGGATAAGGCAAACTTTACCAATTGAACCAATCCAAAACAACACGGGACTTCCATGTACAGGACATCCACCGCTGGGATGTCATTTTGGAGGAATATCTGGGTCAGCTTACGGCGGTATAAGTCGATATCGTCAAGTTTGGGACAGCCTACCAGGAGCGTATGCCCCAAAAGGAATTGCCGGTGAAAGTCAGTCAAAGCAAAGGCGGTGCAATCAGCGCTGACAAGCAATCCGGTGTTCTGAAAATATGGCGCGCTTACAGGGGCTAAGCGCAACTGCACCGGCCAATTTCTGAGCTGCGAAGAAATTGTATCCCGCCTTTCACCGGTGGAGGCAGAAAGGTGTGGATCACTAGGAGAAAGCGCTTGGGAAGCGGCGCCCGGACATCTCCCGTCAGGTTGGCCAGTCTCTTTTTGTGGATGGGTCTCCCGTTTAGGTTTTTCACTGGCTTTGTGGGATAGATGATACAGAACAGCTTTCTCGTCAAACACCTCGGCCTTACGCTCTTCGATGGAGATAGCGCCCTGGGGACACTCGCCCAGACAGGCGCCCAGCCCATCACAATACAACTCGCTTACTAACCTCGCCTTGCCGTCGATGATCCGGATGGCCCCTTCCGCGCAAGCCGGAACACAGAGGCCGCATCCATCACATTTTTCCTCATCTATATTGACTATTTTTCTGAGTGTAAGCATTGTCCCTCCCAGTATACATTAGTTAAGTCAACTAATTTTGTTCCAGCCAGGTATTCTTTTACTTGATTGTTCATCTTTTGCAAAAGGCCGTCCAAAATACACTTTTTACCGCTACAAACCGGATTTCCAAGAAGACAATTGCTTGGGGCAAGTTCTCCTTCAATCGCCTCGTATACCTCAAGTAAGCTAATTTTGTGGGGTGATTTTTCCAGCAGGAACCCACCCTTAGGCCCTCTATTTGATCTCACCAATCCCACTCTTACAAGACGCTGAAGTACTTTTGAGAGATGAGCCCCGGAAACATGGATAGTAGAGGCCATTTCTCTGGCTGACAAAAACTTTTCAGGATCCACCGCCAAGAGTACCATAGTATGCAAAGCCAAGGATGCTGCTTCCGATATTTTTAATACATTTGACATTGGCAGCGCTTTCTTTTTGTGTATTGTGGTATTTCGGTACCAATATACTCAATTCAATTATGCTTGTCAAGAAAAAAATGCACCGGAAAAATTACACCCCCCGAATAATCCGGGTTCAGACAGTTGCTTCTACTTGGTTGATTGGGAACGGTTTAATTACTCCCCCTCCACGGAAATAGCCACATATGCCTGACCAAAGGAGAGACCGCTATCATTAACCGGAATTTGTCGGGGCAAAAATACCTGGAAATTATCCGACTCCAGCCGCTTCAGCAACCGCTTCAGTAAAAATCGGTTTTGAAAAACACCGCCGCCCAAACAGACCCGGTTTAGTTCATATTCCTTACGGATATCTTGGCAGATTTGTGCTAAAGCCGCCGCTACCGTGTTATGAAACCGAGCGGAGGCGACGCTTATATCTTTTCCTGCCGCTGACCACTGTACCAGTTGTTTTATCATAGGGTCAAAATCGATCTCACCGGTTTTTCTAAGGCGGTATTCAAATACTCCCTCTTCCGAGGGGTCGGCTATCTTTTCTAATTTAATAGGGGCCTCCGCCTCAAAGGTGTTGTAATCACTGACATCCAGCAGTGAAGCCGCCGCGTCAAACAAACGCCCCGCGCCTGAGGATAACGGACAGTTGAAGCCGGCCTTGATCATACTTACCATAGCCTGGATTCGCTTTATGCCAATCCTGTCTGCGAACCGAGGATGGGCGGCATACATATTCTCGCCAAAAAGCCTAAACAGCAAGCCGGCAGCGGTTCTCCAAGGTTCTCTGGCAGCGGCATCCCCTCCCGGTAAATCCAGAGCTTTAAAATGTCCCGCCCGGATAAATTTGGAATAGGAACCCAGCTTTTGGGAAGTCAGCTTTTGGGAAGTCAGCTTTTGGGAAGTCAGCAATATTTCTCCCCCCCAAATGGTCCCATCATCCCCATAGCCGGTACCGTCCAGGGCCAGGCCGATTACCTCCCCTGTGAGTCCATATTCGGCCATTACCGCCGCCACATGGGCATGATGATGCTGAACCTCCACCACCGGCAGACCCAAACCCCTCCCGTAGCGGCTGCTAATGTATCCCGGATGCTTGTCCACCACCACTGTTTCCGGTTCAATTCCAAGGGTTTTCTTATAATATCTGATAGATTCTCTGAATAAACGGAAGGCTTCGGCATTTTCCAGATCACCAACTAAAGGCCCCTGAAAGAGGGTGTTACGGTAGGCAAGAGAAAAGACATTCTTTAAATCACCCCCGCAGGCTAACAGCGGCGGACTGCTCTGTTTGAGAATGACCGGGGTGGGGATTATCGCTTCCCTCTTAAGCCGATATGGGGTGAATTCCATTTCCAATGACCTAATTCCTGACCATGATTTTAAAGGGTAAATAAGTGAACAAAGCGTCCTGCGGGGGTATTTTTCACCGCCACAAATAAGTATCAGTATCTTATTTTTTTGTTTTAATAAGCCGAAAAAATGGGATTTCCTATACTATAAGGTTAACCCGGATTATTCATAAATACACGATAAACATTGATGATGTTATTTAAATACAGCTACTTATATAATAATGGTCAAAAAACAAAATGGCTCATACAAATTACCGAAAACTCCCGTTATGGAAGCGACCAACTCCGAGCGTGTTTATGATCCCGAAATATTCGGGTTAACATATTCGGGGAAGTTGTTCGCCGGTTTGCATCGGTACGATTCGGCTTCCGAGGAAGCTGGTTTTCATCTCTACTATCCCGGGATCGGCTGCCCTTACCTCGCCGATGACGGCGGACTTTCTCCCCAGGGGATGTGCCTGCATAACTTGCAGTACCTTAGGAGCAGCCCCTGCCGGTACAAAGGCTGCCAGCTTTCCTTCATTGGCAATGTAAAGAGGGTCCAACCCTAATATTTCACAAACCGACTTTACTTCCTCTAATACCGGAATGGCTGACTCTTCAATCACCATTCCGGTTTGTGAGAGTTGGGCTATTTCGTTTAGGGCAGAAGCCAGCCCCCCCCTGGTAGGGTCCCTCATCATCCTGATCCCCGGCTCAACCGCCAGCATGGTCTTGACTAAATCATGCAAAGGAGCGGAGTCCGACCTCACGCTCACCTCAAAGTTAAATCCCTCGCGACGGGTCAATACGGCAATCCCGTGATCTCCTATGGAGCCGCTCAAAATAATTTTATCTCCCGGCTGCACCCGTTCGGGACTGATATCTATTCCGGGAGGCACTTCCCCTATCCCTGAAGTATTAATAAATATGCGGTCGGCGCTTCCCCGGGCTACTACCTTGGTGTCTCCGGTAACTATCTGAACTTTGCTCATCCGGGCCGCCTGCGCCATAGATTGAATAATAACTTCCAGATCGGTCAAAGGAAATCCTTCTTCAATAATAAAACCTACACTTAAATAACGGGGCACGGCTCCCCCCATAGCCAGATCGTTGACCGTGCCATGAACCGCCAGACTCCCAATATTGCCGCCGGGGAAAAATATAGGGTCTATCACATAAGAGTCGGTGGTAAAAGCCAGCCGGCCCCCCTTAACCGGAACTATCGCCTGATCCCCCAGTTTATTTAGAATAGTATTGCCGTAAGCAGACAAAAAATATTTTTTTAAAAGGGCGGCGGAAGCCAATCCCCCGCCACCGTGGGCCAAGGTGACAAATTTATCGGAACCCAGCTTCTGGGAACCCAGCTTCTGGGAAGCCATGAGCGCCTCCTTTACGTCGACTAAAACGATAATAAATGGAACAGGTTCCCTCATCGGAAACCATACAGGCTCCAATCGGGTTTTCAGGATTACAGAGACTACGAAACAGAGGACATTCCAGCGGGGTTTCCAACCCCCTTAGAATGGAGCCGCAAATGCAGCCTGTAGTTTCTTTTTCTTCCAGTACATTACTAATGCCGAATTCGCTGAGGGCATCAAACCGGCTAAAACCGCTCCTTATCTTCAATCCGGTTCCCGATACCCGTCCAATTCCCCGCCAATAAGCATCTGTAGGTTCAAAAACCTCCTCCATCAGGACCTGGGCGACTTTATTTCCTCCGGCTCTGGTAACCCGCCGGTACTGAATTTCCACCTCGGCCCGGTTCCGGTTAACCTGCTTTAGCAACAGATAAATCGACTGCAAAATATCCAGCGGCTCAAATCCTGAGACTACCGCGGGTTTCCCGGCTTCTATTAAAACATCATAAATAGATATACCGGTGATGGCGGTGACATGCCCGGGGCAGATAAACCCGTCCAGCTTAAGTTTTCCCTTGGTGAGAACTTTTAATATCCCGGGAGTGGTTTTATGGGCGGCAAAAACGTAGAAGTTTCGGGCGTCCAGTTTTTCCGCCAGTTTGACGGCACAAGCGGTTACCGGAGCGGTGGTCTCGAAACCGACCGCAAAAAATACTACCTTTCGATCTGGATGCTTAAGCGCCAGGCGGACTGCATCATCCGGAGAATAGATCACTCTCACGTCGGCGTCTAAGGCTTTCTGCTCACTGAGGCTCATTTTTGTACCCCGCACCCTCAACATATCCCCAAAAGAGGTCATGATGATTTTAGGGTCACGGGAAAGCTCAATGGCTTGATCGATTTCGGTGCGGGAAGTTACACATACCGGACACCCCGGTCCAGCCAGCATCTCCACCGCCGGAGGCAACATATCCGGAATTCCATATTTCAGCAAGGCAACCGTATGACCGCCACAAAATTCCATAAACCGTATTTCCTCAACCAGGCCCTTTGCATATTCTCCGTTTCTGAATTCTTCAATAAGTTTCATTTCAGTTTTGGACCCGAATAATTCGGGATCTCACATACGCTCGGAGTTAGTCGCTTCCATAACGGGAGCTTTCGGTGATTTCTATGAGCCATTTTGTTTTTTGACCGTTATTTTATAACTAGCTATATTTAAATAACATTGTCAATGTTTACCGTGGATTTATGAATAATCCGGGTCTGGAAGTTTCATCTTCCGCATTTCTTGGAAAAGGGCAATGGTCTTTTGGGCTTCCACCTCATCGAGAATTTCGATAGCGCTACCCGCATGAA
>QIEW01000440.1 GCA_003230535.1 bacterium | reverse complement strand
CCTTTTAGAAGCCAAGGATGAACTCCAAAGATGTGCCGGCACACAATTTGACCCAAAACTCACCGAAATTTTCATTGCCGCCTTGGAACAGATAAGATAAGGGGGTCGTATGCAAATAACTCATCGGTTTCGATCTTTCGGCCTGTCTCAGGCCGAAAGCGCTAAGAGCAGCGATACCCCGTCTTGGTTTCGGCCTGAGACAGGCCGAAACATCTATAAAAGTGATGAGTTAATTATTTACACTCACTAAGGGACTTGGAAATATCCAATATACCGTTTTAGGATGAATCGTAATGGTTTTAGGAGGTGTCAGATTCAGGAAATCTGACACCTCCTAAAACCGCCAGTCAGGTCTGAGGACCTGACTGCACAAAACCGGATGAACCCAAAAAACCACAAACGGTACTTTAAAATGTTCTAAGTCCCTAAGATGATGAGTAATTAACTATTTTTTTCACTCTATCCAACAGCTTTTTTCATCCACTCCATAGTCTTCTGCAAACCTTCCTCTAACCCTACTTTTGGCTTCCAGTCTAAAATCTTTTTAGCTTTAGAGATTTCCGGTTTCCGAACTTGGGGATCATCTGGTGGTCGGGGCTCGAAGACCAGCTTGCTTTTAGATGAGGTAAGTTTTATTATCAACCTTGCCATCTCCAGAATAGTCATCTCTTGAGGGTTTCCCATATTGATCGGTTCAGAATAGTCTGACATCATCATCTTATAGAAACCTTCAATCATATCCGACACATAGCAGAAGCTCCGGGTCTGGGAACCATCTCCGTGAATAGTAAGGTCTTCTCCCAAGATAGCCTGCCTCATTAATGTGGGAACAGCCCGGCCGTCAAAAATACGCATTCTCGGTCCAAATGTATTAAAAATCCTTACAATTCTGGTACCTAAATTATGGTAGCGATGATAGGCCATAACCATTGCTTCGGCAAAGCGTTTAGCCTCATCATATACTCCCCGCAGGCCAATCGGATTTACATTTCCCCAATAGTCTTCCGTCTGTGGGTGCACCAAGGGATCGCCGTACACCTCGGAAGTAGACGCAAGAAGATAGCGGGCGTTCTTATCTTTAGCTAAACCCAAGGTATTGTGGGTGCCCAGGGAACCCACTTTAAGGGTTTGAATGGGGAATTTCTGGTAATCTATAGGACTGGCGGGGCTGGCAAAGTGGAAGATAAAATCCAGAGGGCCGTCGATATTCACATAATTTGTAACGTCATACCTGATGAATGAAAAATCAGGGTGCTTAATTTGGGCGACATTACTATGGGCGCCGGTAATTAGGCTGTCCATGCAGATTACCTGATGACCCTTCTCAAGTAAATACTCGCATAAATGAGAACCTAAAAAACCAGACCCGCCTGTTACTAAAGCTCTGCTCATAATTACTCCTAGGGCCTCTGGCCTGGGGACTTATCCCCGGAGGTAGAGTATGCCCGCCTGGATGAGGAGCGCAAACAACCAATACCTTTATTTTTTATGCCTGAGGAATTCCTCTTCCGCTAATCCAGATTGACGTACCATACTCTGAAATGTCTTAATATCAAAATCCCGCTTATTAGCCAGTACAGTTACCCTTCTTTTAATTCCGTTTACTATCCCTTTAAATTGCTGGTGGCTTCCCTTTTGGGAAATTAAGCTAAATCCATACCTTTTAAGAGTCCTTTCAATGCCGCTGCTGGAGATATTTACTTTAGGCATGGGCTACTTCTCTGAATTCATAAAATTCAGAGGGTTGGGATGAGCGGAGCAATTCCTTGAATTTCCCAAAATATTTCTCCACTAACTCCTCTGGCACAGGTCTGGGAATAAATTCCTCCTCTTCATTGTCCCTTTGCACCGATTCTATATAGCCTTCCACCGCTTCCTTCAGATTTTTCCTGGCGTCTTCCAGAGTATCTCCTTCGGTGGCTATATCCAATTCAAGACAGATCGCCGTGTATCTATCCTCTTCCTTCTCAATGATCCCATGAAAAATAAATCCTTGCATTTTTACTCAACCCAATTTATCTGGTATAGATAACCACAGGTAAAGCCCGTGATGCTCTGTTAAAGGGGATAGAAATATCTTCCGAAACGTCAAAATTTCTGTCGGGTTTCATGGTTGTTTTTCCTTTATATTCCTTTTCATCTTTCGATTTGTCCTCAAACCGAAACATCAAATAAGCGGACTAATTATAACACCCTAACAGGCTGTCAGTCAGGTTGGGTTGAAGCACGAAACCCAACAATTATCAACCCTAAAAAAATCCTATACGATCAAGTTACCTCCCAACACCATGATAGCTGAAGCCCTGGCGGTACATAACGGTCGGATCATATATATTCCTGCCATCGAAAATAACCGGGGATTTCATCGTCTCCTTAATCCTCTCCAGATTAAGCAATTTAAACTCTCTCCATTCGGTCACCACTACTAAAGCATCCGTTTTATCTGCCGCCTCATAAGCGCTGCTGCAATAAGTTATTTGGGGTAGGATTTTCCGGGAGTTATTCATCGCCGCCGGATCATAGGCCTTTATTTCTGCTCCCTGCTGGAGCAGCAGTTCAATAAGTTCTATGGATTTAGCCTCCCGCATATCGTCTGTATCAGGTTTGAAGGCTAAACCTAACAGCGCGATCACCTTCCCTTGGATGTCTCCCAACACCTCTTTCATTCTCCCGACAAAATGTGGCACTCGATTTGTATTAATTTTTATTACTCCCTCCAGGAGCTTAAAATCCACCCCATATTTCCCTGCCGTGCATACCAGAGCTTCGGTATCCTTAGGGAAACATGATCCGCCATAACCCAGACCGGCTTGGAGAAATTGAAATCCAATCCGCTTATCATAGCCCATGCCTTTTATTACGGAGGTTACATCAGCCCCCGCTTTTTCGCACAAATTAGCAATTACATTGATAAATGAAATCTTGGTGGCCAAAAAAGCGTTGGAGGCATATTTGATCATCTCGGCGCTATAGACATCGGTAATCAGCATTGGCCGCTCTAACGAAGCATAAAGCTCCAGGAATTTTACGGCTACCTTATGGTTTGGGGCGCCAATCACGATCCGGTCGGGAGCTAAGGTGTCGGCAATTGCCGAACCCTCCCGCAAAAACTCAGGGTTGGAGACGACATCAAAGTCTGTATCACTTTTCTTATGGCGGTTTATAATCTGGCGCACCAGATCCCCGGTGCCCACCGGCACTGTACTCTTGTTTACAATAATCTTATAGGCAGATATATGCTCGGCAATTTCCCGGGCCACTGCCTTCACCTGAGAAAGATCCGGCTCTCCGGAGGGTTTGGTTGGAGTTCCCACGGCGATAAATATGAGATTTGACGGTTCCACCCCCTTCTTCATCGAGGTAGTAAAACTAAGGCGATTATCGGCCACATTCCGATGAATCATTTCCTCCAGCCCCGGTTCATAAATGGGCACTTTTCCCCCCTGCAAGGCCGAAATCTTTTCCGCATCAGCATCCACACAAATCACTTCATTGCCCAAATCGGCAAAGACTGTCCCGGTTACTAACCCTACATACCCTGTACCAATAATACAAATATTCATAAGCCTCTTTGTTTCCTTAAACTTGGCGCGCCTTTAGCGTAAATCTTCACCATAGGCGGCAAATGTGCCCGCCTCCGGCTAACCAGCCAGGTTATAGAATGCTCGCCTGCCTTCAAATCGGCCGGTTTTGCCGAGGTTCTCCTCAATCCTCAACAATTGGTTATATTTAGCCAGCCGGTCTGTTCTGGATAAAGACCCGGTTTTGATCTGACCGGTATTGAAAGCTACTGCAATATCGGCAATGGAGGTATCTTCGGTCTCCCCGGAACGGTGTGATACCACGGTGGTATAGCTATTGCGTTTGGCTAGCTCTATCGCCTCTATGGTTTCGGTTAATGTCCCGATTTGGTTGGGTTTAATCAGGATTGAGTTTGCTATTCCCTTGGCAATACCATCTTCTAGGAGCTTGATGTTGGTTACGAATATGTCATCCCCAACGATCTGAAGTCGGGCGCCTAAACGTTCGGTAAGCTGTTGCCAACCCTCTTCATCATCTTCCGCTAACCCGTCTTCCAGGGAAATTATAGGATAGCGGTTTGCCAGCTGCTCATAGAAGTCGATCAATTCAGCCGCTGTTTTCTCTGGCGCCTCCTCAGTGGGCAGTCTATACCGGCCATCTTTATAGAACTCGCTGGCCGCTGCATCCAGGGCTAAACTAATCTCTTCTCCCGGGCGGTAACCGGCTTTTTCAATACTCAGGACTAAAAGTTGCAGGGCTTCCTCCGTATTTTTAAGCTGGGGCGCAAATCCTCCTTCATCACCTACGGCAGTGCTATGGCCTCTCTCCGTCAACACCCGCTTTAGGGTATGAAACAGCTCCGCGCCCATCCGCAACGCTTCAGAAAACGTGGGCGCTCCTAAGGGAACTACCATAAACTCTTGGATTTCCAAATTATTAGGGGCATGTCTTCCGCCGTTCAAGACATTCATTAAAGGAACGGGAAGCAACCTGGCGGCCGGTCCTCCCAAGTAACGATAAAACGGTAAATCATGATCTATCGCCGCCGCTTTAGCTACTGCCAGCGACACTCCCAGGGTGGCATTCGCTCCCAGCCGGCTTTTGTTCGGGGTGCCGTCTAAGTATATCAGCTGCTGATCTAACTCCACCTGATTATCGGCTGAGATCCCCATAATCTTTTTGGCAATAATGTTATTTATCTGATCGATTGCTTTTGTGACGCCTTTGCCCAAATATCTGCGTTTAGACTTATCCCGTAACTCTAATGCCTCCTTCTTTCCCGTGGATGCGCCAGAAGGTACAGATGCCCGACCGACAACGCCGCTATCTAATGCTATCTCCACCTCCACGGTCGGATTTCCCCGGGAATCCAATATCTCACGAGCCCAAACTCCACAAATCCCGCCCATCTATACCCCCCTTCCGTAGTTAGGAGTTAACTTCTGCGGCTGTCGTAGCGGCCAGTAAGGTATTTACTTTACGCGTCAATCTGGATTGTTTGCGCGCCGCATTATTTTTATGGATAATTCCCTTGGTGTGGGCCTTATCAATAACCCGGATAGCATTAGCCAGCGCTTGTCGGGCCTTGTCGGCATCCTTTCCCCTCAGACTTACTAATACGTTTTTTATAGCTGTTTTAAGTTGAGACTGCCGAGCATGATTTCGTGCCCGGCGCACTTCCTGTTGTCGGAGACACTTCTCCGCTGACTTGTGGCTTGGCATATCCATCCCACCTCCATTTTAGCCCACAATTTATTTGATCTATCTTGCCTGCTTACCTGAATGTAATTTTAGCTAATAGATTTTAATGCCTCCAGGCGCAGTTTGTCAAGTAGTTTCATCTTTTATCCAGGGCTGTTTAATTCTATTTTATAGACACTACCTTTTGAATTTCTGTATAATGTAATTATTATCAAGTCATTATACAGGAGGTTAAGA
>QIEW01000421.1 GCA_003230535.1 bacterium | reverse complement strand
GGAATAGTCAGCTACCGGTATCTCCAGTTTTTTGGTTATACTCCTCTCCCGATAGAGAATTTGATCGTTGTGAACCTCATATTTAGACCAGAAGGAACTGGCCGGAAGATTCATGTTGATCTCACCAGGTAAATAGCGCACCTTGTATTGTGGCGGAAGTGTTATCTTGGTTTGAATTTCCCTCCAGGAGGTGACATCAAATTGGATAGGATAACGGCGCTCCTCCCTGGCCACTGAAATGGCGCTCCTTCCTGTCCCTGGGATACTAAACAGACTTAAATCGCCGGCTTTTTTCATAAAATTAGGGCCGCTATATTCAATGACAGTTGTTACCGGACCTTGTTGGTTTTCAATGCCATGGAAACTGTAATCCAACAGCTTTCCTCCGGGATAGAGATTGCTGATTATTCCACGAAGCATATTCTTGCGGCTTACGGGCTTACTATAACGTAAGCCGCGGTAATCTAAAGCATAGTCGCCAGTGGCAATAGACTTTGTAGCGCCGATTATACTCCCGTCAGACTGAATCTTTAGCTCGGTTTTCCTGGTGATCTTATTCTGTTGTGAGGGAACGATAGGAATTTCTAAAAATCGGCTCCCTTCTTCGAAGCAGACCAGCGCCCTGCTCCCCTGAATATTGCTGGGGATGTCATCTAATCCGCAAATATCACAAGTAGGATCCAGCCAGACCATCTCGTCTCCCAATTTAACCGCCACAATGCAATGGTTAAATTGAAGCATGGGAATATCCGCTTCCAGCTTACCGTTATCTTTAGTGCCGACCAGCATAGCCGCCAACAGGGTGGACTGATCTTTGCAGTCACCGTATTTGTTGCTGAAAATGTCGCCGGCCTTATGGGGTTTGTAGCCGGAAACCCCATACTCCAACCCTACATAGCGCACCGTAGCAGCTACAAATTTGAAAATGCGCCTGGCCTTCTCCTTCGGGTCACCGACACCGGAGGTAAGTTCCGCCGTTTCCTTACGGATATCTTCAGTTACCTCAAATTGTCCGGCAGAGAGTTTCTGGAACCAGCCGCCTACATCCCCCCAGTTTGGAAAAGAAGAGATATATAAAAACGGAACTACATCCGACCAGGAGGGCATCAATGGCTCAGGGATAATCCCTTTCATATCGCGAACCACCCAGGTGTATGTTTGCCAATCAACATTTGACTCTACTTTGGGGGATAAATTGGGCAGACGCACATAATGGGCGCTAAACATCTTGCTGCTGGGCACCAGCAGGCGAAAGCGCTGAAGAAGCCTCGGCTCACGCGATTGTATCCCCCAGATAGCCTGAAAATGTTTCTCAGCCAGCAACTTACTGGAATGGGTAACAGCAGTATATTCGATAATGGAACCTTCTACCACTTCCGGCATCGAAATCACTTTCACCTTGACATTGCTATAGAGTGGGAAACCCTCCCAGGGGGTGAGATCCCGCATAGACTTTTTACCGACATTTATAATGGCGCCGTCCTGTTTTATGGTTCGGGCCAGAGCTACCTCCACTGTTTGGTAGCTTGAGTCATAGCTCAGTTTGACCTCGCCAAACATTTTCCCCCGCTCATTTAGTATTTTTATCAGACGATGCCGCCGTTCGATCCTGGTGTTGTCACCTGAAACCGTAATCTCCCGCTCATCTAATAATATGATCACCCCCGCATCAGGGTATTCTTTCTCCCCGGGAGCTTCCTTTATCAATCGCCGCACTTCCTCATCCTCTATCTGGTCGAGCCCGCCTTTCCTAGTTTTGGTCTCTATTTGGGCTAACTGTTGCTTGGCCAGCCCGGCCCAAGCGCTCCATGGACCAAACTCTTGAACCTTCCGGTAATGTTCGACGGCTTCCTCATAGAGATTCTTGCGCTCCTTTATCAATCCAATGTAGTATTCAGCTTCTGGATTATGAGGGGTTATCTCTTGGAGCCTCTCCCAAGTAACCTGTGAGGCAGCTTCATTTTTAGCCCCTAAGTAACCCAGCGCCAGCTCCCGGATAACTTCCGGATTGGAGCCCGCTTCAGGGGGTATAAGAGATAATATTTCAATGGTCTTATTGTATTTCCCCATTTCATTGTAGAGCTTAGCCAAACGGAGCCTGGCTTGATGTTCTACCGCCGGGTCTGATATCCGGTAACCTCTGCTTACTTGTAAGGAACTCGCTTGCTCATATGCCGCGATGCTCTTATCCCAAAACTTTTTCCCTTGTTCCTCATAAGCCTGACCTAACAGCAGATGTACCTTTGGTGACAAGGCTTGTCCTGAGCTCTGCTTTAGCGCCCGCGCTTCCAGGAGGGTGATGGCTTGCTCTAAGCGGCCGTTTTTGATAAGCTTCTCTATCTCCTCCAGTTTCCCCTGCGACACATGATATTCCAAAGAAGGCTGCGTACCGGTCTGGTGGCATCCCCCAAATAACGCCAGGCTGCCGGCAAAACATACTAACAAAATTCGCCGCATATTCTGATTTCTTTTCAATTTAACCGCCTCTTTTAAATTTTAGGATTAATAAAACTTGACAATAATTAGAATTATAGTAAAATTTTCTGGCAGATGAAACTCTAAAATAAGCAACATAGACAGCCAGGCAGCAGGTAAACTAAACATAGTTAAGGGAATAGGAACAATGTTGTCAAGAGTAAAATGGTGTATTGATGCCACTTTTTCCAGTTTGTCTTTTTGTAATGAATTGCACCTTGCACAATTCAGGAAAGCCTTTCAACGGGTTAAAAATAAAAAAAAATTCAGCGAAGAAGAATTGGAGATTATTCGCCAGGTGTTAACAATAAGAGAGGAGCTGTTACTCTCTGAGGACAAAATATTTTCACATAACAATAAAGGTACGGAAACGGAAAGGCCTGTCAAAGAGGAATGTAGATTATCAAGCCTGGCTCACGAATGGGGGCTGTTGCTGTTTTCCTTAATAAGACAATTTAAACCCGCGCATTCATTAGAGTTAGGGACAAATCTCGGCGTAAGCGGACTGTATCAGGTTGCCGCCATGAAGCTTAATGAAAAAGGCCTGTTTTATACCTTTGACGCTAACAGTTCTCTCCTTTCCATAGCTAAAACCAATTTTAAAAAAATTGATGGCCGGAGAGTCAAAGTTACGGCCGGAATGTTTCAAAATACTCTCCCGGTATTCTTAAATGAATTTAAACATCAGTTCGATTTTGCTCTTATCGACGGCCATCATCAGAAAGGGCCTACAATCAACTACTTCCGACAACTAACCCCTTGCCTGGCTAAAAATTCTATCCTGGTATTTGATGATATTAGATGGAACAGGGAGATGCAGGAAGCCTGGGAGGAAATATATAATTCTGAAGTGGTGGATTATTCATTTGATTTCTCTAAATTAGGAATATGTGTCTGTAAATCAGACCGGCCCTTGCCGCATAAAAAATATTTTAAAATTATATTCAAACTTATATCAGCAAACCTTCCTGTAATAAGGGACATAGGCCGGGATTAAACAGGTCAGGGAATAAACCCTTAACACTTAAAATATCTTGAACGTATAGGAATTTCCATTTTCCCCCTCCCTTGGCGGGAGGGGATCAAGGGGAGGGGGAACCTCTTGGAGTTACCCATTCACCCCCACCTAACCTAACCTCCCCTCCCCCATCAAGGGGGAGGGAACAAAAAAGTCCGCATCGGCGGCGCGCTAAGTTCATAGCATAGGATATTATAATAGATATGCGGCCGGATAACACAAGCAGTTAAAACATCTTTACCGCGTAGCGCAGGATTTATGCTTGACGCAGATCTTTTTATGTTCGATAAGCGAATTGGTATAAGAGACATTTACAAATCAAAAACGTCAGATTGGGGTGAAATATGTGCGAGGCGAGCGCTTATATTTATCATGAAGGGCAGGAAGAGCTTTTGTTAGAAGATGTGGATGTGGTTAGGCCCGAGGAAGAAGGAAAATATTTCTTGCAAAATGTGTTCGGTGAACAGAAAATAATCTCCGCCCGCCTCAAGGAAATCTCCCTCCTTAACCACAGGATTGTATTCCAACAAGGCGAATAAACAAAGAAGCAGTAGCACATACCTCACACTAGCTGCATGCTACTGCTTCTTCGAATTTCATCAATCAGTTTTTCGATTGCCCGTAAGCTGGACGACTCCTATCTTCTCCGTTTGCCAATCTTTTCATGGCAGGCAAAGCATTTACCATTATCCTTTGATTTGTTTAGTTTAGGGATAAATTCCTTTGCCTCTAAGGTAGATTCAATATTCTTTAAGGTGGCATGATAATCCCTGATATATCCGCCATACCTAGAGATAAATCTAGAGGCATACCGCTGATTTAAAAAGGCTAATCTGGATTTTGTGTGCACGGCTGTCTCGACAGAACTACCGGTCACAAAATAGGCCTTACGGGCATCCAGGGTCTTTCCGCTGGAATAATCTATGGCATTTATTTTCCTGATGCCGTGGCCATGTTCTTCCAACACTTTGCCGGCGCAGATCATAGAGCAGGTAGTTACGGTACTCCTGTCTCTTAAGGTAATGGTAACCTGGCCTACAGAAAAATCATCAATATCTGTTCCACAAATCTCACAAAGTTCTCCCGCCCAGCCACTGGCTACGATAAATACCATCCCCAAAACTACACCTAGCACTGTCATTAATATTTTCCGCCGGTTCATCTACAGACCCCCCATTCTCTTGAGTTTACTCCAAAATAAACTATAATAATTAAAAAACCTTTATACTAAACTCCCCTAATTATTCTCCCCTGATTTCTCCTAAGACACTCAATCTATTTAAAGTATATACTAATAACACATAACGCCATTTAAATCAAGAGGGTTTCACTAAAAAAATTATTTGATTGGGCAAACATCGGGGTTATTTATTTTTAATTTAAAAATTGTTTCACATGGGGTTGATATCATTTATAATATTCATTTTTTCAAGTTATTATATAGAGAGGGGATGTGTTACCCTTGACAAAAGAGCTGATTGTGGTATAGTGAGAATTCTTTGGAATGAATTATTAGGGGAAATTTACTCCCGGATTATTCATAAATCCACGGTAAATGTTGATTAAATTATTTGAATACAGCTACTTATATAATAACGGTCAAAAAACAAAATGGCTCATATAAATCACCGAAAGCTCCCGCTATGGAAGCGACCAGCTCCGAGCGTGTTTATGATCCCGAATTATTCGGGTAAAGTAAGCTTTTGCACCTATAGCTAGTTTATTGGAGGAACAGTAGATGAAAAAGGATTATGTATTTACTTCAGAATCGGTCACCGAAGGTCATCCGGACAAGATTGCCGATCAGATCTCAGATGCGGTGTTAGATGCGGTGCTGACCTCTGATCCTACCGGCCGGGTAGCTTGTGAGGCTATGCTGACTACTGGATTGATTATAATAGCGGGCGAGATCACCACTTCCGCTGTGCTCGATATTTCCGGTATTGCCCGGGAGGTTGTCCGCCAAATAGGTTATACTGATGCTACCTGTGGATTTGATTATTTTTCTTGCGGGGTTATCACCGCAGTAAAGCAGCAATCCCCCGATATTGCCATGGGAGTGGATAAAGGCGGAGCAGGCGATCAGGGGATGATGTTTGGCTACGCCTGTCGGGAGACGCCGGAGTTGATGCCGTTGCCGATAATGATGGCGCAAAAATTAGTCCAGCGTCTGGCTGAAGTCAGGAAAAACGGAGAACTGGACTATCTCTGGCCGGACGGCAAATGAAAATGGGGAGCCCAAACGGGTTACGGCGGTGGTAGTCTCTGCCCACCATAAAGCTAATGTGGATAAGCTGACTTTAAGAAATGATATTATAGAAAAAGTTATTAAGGTGATTATACCTTCAAAGTTACTCACACCAGAAACAGAATATCATATTAACCCTACCGGAGAGTTTCATATTGGCGGACCGATGGGGGATACCGGACTTACCGGCCGTAAGATCATCGTGGATACTTACGGCGGGTTAGGCAGGCATGGAGGGGGAGCTTTCTCCGGCAAAGATCCCTCTAAGGTGGACCGCTCGGCTTCTTATATGGCTCGTTATGTAGCTAAAAATTTAGTGGCGGCTCGCTTGGTTGACCGATGCGAGGTGCAGTTGGCTTATGCCATTGGTCATCCAAAGCCGGTCTCTATCATGGTAAATGCCTTTGGTACCGGACAGGTCGGCGAGGATAAATTGGCTGATCTGGTAATGGACTATTTTGATCTTACCCCATTGGGAATTATCGATTACTTACAACTTAGGCGCCCAATCTATAAGAAGACAGCCGCTTATGGCCATTTTGGCCGCCCGGAACCTGAGTTTACCTGGGAGAAAACCGATAAGGCCGAAGAGTTGCGTCAGGCATCCGGGCTTTAACTAGCGGATATATTAGCTTAGTGAGTGTAAATAAATAACTCATCACTTTTATAGATGTTTCGGCCTGTCTCAGACCGAAACCAAAGCAGGGCGCCGCTGCTCTTAGCGCTTTCGGCTTGAGACAAGCCGAAACATCGGAAATCGAAACCGATGAGTTATTTAAATACGACTCCTAAGTCCTGTTGTAGGGAGTAACTCAACTAAATCAGGAGATTAAATGAACTACGACATCAAAGATGCCAAGTTAGCTGAAAGGGGCTGTCTGCGGATTGAATGGGCGGCGCACAGTATGCCGGTCTTAAAGCAGATCAAGGAGTGTTTCCAGCAGGAGCAGCCTCTGAAAGGGATCCGTATCGCCGCCTGCCTCCATGTAACCACCGAGACCGCTAATCTAATGCAAACGCTCAAAGCCGGCGGGGCGGAAGTATACTTATGCGCCTCCAACCCCTTAAGTACTCAAGATGATGTGGCGGCATCACTGGTAGTGCATGACGAGATACCTGTATTCGCCATCAAAGGCGAAGACAACACAACCTACTATAATCATATTAACCAAATATTGGACCTCTCTCCCCAAATCACTGCTGATGACGGGGCTGACTTAGTCTCTACGCTGCATACGGAGCGCACATCGGCTCTTTCCTCGGTGATAGGCGGGACGGAAGAGACCACTACCGGCGTAATCCGTCTCGCCAGCATGGCAAAACAGGGGGTCCTGAAATACCCCATCATTGCCGTAAACGATGCCCAGACCAAACATTTTTTTGATAACCGTTACGGCACCGGTCAGAGCACCGTCGATGGGATCATCCGGGCCACGAACCGCCTGATAGCCGGTTCTGTCTTTGTGGTCTGCGGCTATGGCTGGTGCGGCAAGGGAGTAGCCATGCGGGCCTCCGGTATGGGGGCTTCCGTCGTTGTTACCGAGGTCAACCCCTTGCGGGCGCTGGAGGCGGTAATGGATGGTTACCGGGTAATGCCGATTGCCGAAGCCGCTAAGGTTGGGGATTTCTTTGTCACCGTTACCGGCGATAGGGACGTGATCCGCAAGGAGCACTTTGAGCAGATGAAAGACGGGGCCATGGTAGCCAACTCCGGCCACTTTAATGTGGAGCTGGACATTGAGGGCTTAGAGGGACTGAGCGCCGGCAAACGCCAAATCCGTGAGTTTGTTGAGGAATACACCTTGGCTGATGGGCGGAGGATAAACCTGCTGGCCGAAGGTCGGTTAGTGAACCTTGCAGCAGCGGAAGGTCACCCCTCGGCGGTGATGGATATGAGCTTTGCCAACCAGGCGCTCTCTATTGAATATATCGTCGAGAATAAAGATAAACTGGAGAAAAAGGTTTATGTGGTACCGGAAGACATAGACCGGGAGATTGCCCGCCTTAAACTGGACTCCTTAGGGTGCAAAATTGACACTCTCACTCCCGAGCAGGAGAAATATCTCTCCTCCTGGACGGTAGGCACTTAAAAACAGCGGTCTGTATTGTGGCGCTGAAAAACAAAGCGGTAATGTATTGTAAGGGCGTTCATTTGGACGCCCTTACTTTTATAGGCGCCCTCCCGTCAGGATGTATCCACCTGGGAAGAGAAAGTCCTCTGGTGTCGTGTCAACTCTAATATGTCGTAAATTCATTGGTTGTTTTATCCCCCTCATCCTAACCTTCTCCCCCAGGGGAGAAGGGATTATCAAGCTTCCTCGCCCCTGGGGTAATCGGTTTGCCACGCCTCAACCACTAACTAAACTATATCCTCTATTTTAATCATACAAGGGGGATAAAAATCGAAGCAGTCAATTCATGGTTGACACAACACTAGTACGCTGTCCATTTTAAATTGATGGGTAGAGAGTTCCTTCTCCCCTTGGGGGAGAAGGTTAGGATGAGGGGGCTTTTGATAAATAA
>QIEW01000182.1 GCA_003230535.1 bacterium | reverse complement strand
CATGATTCAATTTTATTTTTCTTGAACCATTTTTAGTTGACAAAACAACATAAGTAGTCGGCCTGTCTCAGGCCGAAACCAAAGCAGGGCGTCGCTACTCTTAGCGCTTTCGGCTTGAGACAAGCCGAAAGATCAAAACGGGAATCCAGTATTTTCAAATAGTTAAAATCGGTATGGATTCCCACTTTCGTGGGAATGACAACTTTTTACGAAAACAGGCATTATCCGGCCCCTTTGCCGATCAATACTACAGGGATAGTTTTCAGCAGGATCTTGAAATCCAACCTTAATGACCAATTATCAACATATTGCAGATCCAACTTCATCCACTGGTCAAAGTCAATATCATTGCGTCCGTTTATTTGCCACAGACAGGTAATCCCCGGTTTCATAGATAACCGTCGGCGATCATCATGTTTTATATGAGCCGCCTCATAAACCGGTAACGGCCTGGGGCCAACTAGACTCATGCTGCCGTCGAGGACATTGAATAGCTGAGGGAGTTCGTCCAGACTGGTCTTCCGGAGAAACTTTCCAACCCAAGTAACTCGGGGATCTCGGGGATCATCGTCCATCTTAAACACCGGACCCGACATTTTGTTTAGTTCCCGCAAGGCGCCCTGCTGACTTTCAGCATTCTCCACCATGGTTCTGAATTTATATAAGTGGAACTTTCGGCCATTAAGCCCTGAGCGATTTTGCCGGAAAATTATTGATCCGGAGGAGGTCAACTTAATAATTACGGCGACGATGAGCATAACAGGCGATAAAATGATTATTGCCGCTAAAGAAACAACGAGGTCAATAAACCTTTTAAAATACAAATGCAACAGTTGCCCAGTGTTGGTGGAAAAAGAAATTAACGGGACATCCAGCAATTCATCTATAAATATTTTTCCACTAAAAATATCATGCCAATTGTAGAAGTCGGCGATAATTCTGCCATTAATCCCCAGCTGTTGGCAGATACTCAAATAGCTTTTGATTTGTCTGAGATAATCCTTACTCCAAGGCAGCGCGTAAATTACATCATCAACTACCTCGGAATGCAAAATTTCAGACAACTGATCTGAAAGGCCTATAATTTTGGCTCCTTCTATTGAACCGCCTACCTTGTTGGGATCAATATCCAGGCAGCCCACTATCCTAAAACCGGTTTCTGAGTGTTTGTTGATATTTTTAATAAAACGTTTGGCCCTTTCACCGGTCCCGACGATCAGAAGGTTTCGGACATTCTTGCCTTTTTTACGAAGATATTGTAAGCTTTTTAATACAATAAATCTTTCCAGGATTAACAGGAGAGTGGTTATCAGGATAAACAGAAGAATGAGGGTTCTATTGAGGTTATGAATTTTGAAGACAAAGAAAAATGCACCCAAAACAAGTAACCCTTCCGCATCCGCCTTTATAATCTTCACCCAAACACTTCTGAGAGCTTTTCCCCTTTGAGAGTAATAGAGGTTGTTGTAATGGAGAAGTATTCCCCAAAGAGGAATAATAACAAACAGTAACCATAAATAATTATTAATAGGGTGTAATGATGAAAAAAGGTTTCTTATATAATAAGCAAGAATAAAGGATGCCGTCACAATCAATAAGTCCAGTATTCTATATAAACGAAGGGCTAAAAGAGTTCTTTCCTTAATCAACTCGCTGTATCTCCCGAAAATTACCGGTAAAACAAAACATATTCCTTCTATTTATTACTCAAATTCTATTTATTCCTTAAAGTTTCGGACATGATTTTCCGCTCAATTGGAAGCTAACTATTTATAATAGCATACATCATATTATAATAACATACATCATATTATAATAACATATATCATATCTACTAGTTAACCGTTAAAAATGATCTCCAAAACTTGAGTTATTAAAACCACATTAAAAAACAATTATACCATGTCTATTTATATTTGTAAAATAATCTTTACATTACCAGGTCTACCCCAAAGTCGCTGTAATTGAGTGACAATATTAATGAAATAAAAACTTATGGATTTTTTCTTCTCATTAGTATATTTTGCAGATACCCATGCCTTTACAGGCGGGCACTTAAATTCCAGGGCGATGTTATCAACCTTAATTAGCCTTACAACGAGATATATAATTAATGGAATTGAATTGACAGCGCATGACATAATCTGCAATAACTTAGGCAGCAACCTAAAATGTTGAGGGAACATTTTTTCTCAGTATATGGTGTGACAATTCAGTTTGCATTCAAAGATAAACTAATTATCTTTGATCTTTTTTGATCTTTCTATGTCTCAAGCCGAAAGCGCTAAGGGTAGCGGCGTCCTGTTGGGTTTCGGCCTGAGACAGGCTGAATTATTCGGGTTGTAGGGTAGATAGGGCTGAAAATAGTTCATGGAAGAGTATAAAAAATTCAATCAAGTGAATTATACGGATGCTTTTGCCGAACAGATCAGGGATATTCATCGGCTGTGTCAAATTGTTTTAAAGACAGAAATATTAGATGGAAGTAAGATCATTGACTTGGGAGGCGGGCCGGGGATAGCAGCGCATCTGATAGATGAGTTGGGAATTAGAGCCACTGTCCTGAACCTGGAACCTTCTGAGAACGCAACAGTTATCCCCAGACTGACCTCTGTCGAATACATCCCCCAAAACATTACGTTCAAAGAAGCCCTCTCGGCGGACCTTCCCTGGAAAGCGGATCGATTATTGCTAATGAGCAGCGCCCATGAGATTGCCTTAAGCTATGGGAAGACAGCTCGGGAAAACAAGCGTCTGTTTTGGGACGACCTCAAGTGTTTTATGCACCGGTCTCTGAAGAAGAATGGCCGGATTATTATCAGTTTTCCGGGTTATCTGCCAGGGGCTACCCCAGAGCAAGCTCTGCGGCAACAGGAAATAAACCAGCTGCTGCTGGGGCACTCCCATCCCTACGATGAATATTTTTATATGGCTGATTTTGCTTATATCTTCCCTAAATGGCCGGTCATAGTAAAGTCTAAGCCTATGGTTCTTGCGGGCCAGGCTCCAGATGAAGGAAGCATCCTCACAGCGACGGTAGCAGTGTTTCTCTCTCCCGATATTTAACATTAAAATCCCACTCACTACGTCAGGAAATCATGGATTAATATGTGACCTGAAAATGGCAAGCATGGTTTACATGGCAAAAAGCGGCATATCTTTCCATGGAAAAATAGTGTTACAGAGCCATCATTGTCGAAAGTAATTATTTTTTGGCTAAAAATGTAGTGCAATTGCTTATTAATGATGGTCTCGTAAAAATCGCTACAACATAGAGTGCCATTGTGCTTGTTATCATACTACATATAGACAGTTTTTCCAGCTTCACCGACTTTTTACGAAAGCATCATAATTATAAGTGATAGTTGACATTTAGCAAATAGCGGTTTATATTTTAACAAACTTAAGTTACAAACATTCTATTAAATAGGAGGGGTTGTTATGAAGATATCAAGGAACAAAATAATCGGTATTTTTCTAATAGGTCTGTTCTGGCCCGCCTTAGTCTGGGGAGCAGATTTTTACATTGAGCAAGACGTAGTAAATAGATACAAGGTCGGCCTGGGGGAAGATAAGCGTGAAACCCTACACCAGCGAATGTATGTAAAAGGCAATAACTTACTGAAGATAGAGAAAGTAGAACAAGGGCTTCAAACAATTGTACGACTGGATAGGGAAGTAGTCTACAAAATAAATAACAACACCAAGACATACAGTGAGATAGATTTTAAGACCCTGGAATGGAAGTTTACCCGCGAGGGAATACGGGCAACCCAAGCTGATCCGCAGAGGAAGACCGGTATGAATGCCGCCCGCAAAGGTATGAGCCAAGTCATACAAGACATGCCAGTCCAACAGCAGCAGTTTATCAAACAAATGATGAGCATGCAGCAGTCCAGGATGAGGGGACAGTCAGAAGATACAGATAAGGGAAGTAAGGCCGTTAGAACGGTAAGAACCGAAGAGTCTAAGAGTATATTAGGTTATCAGGTGAAGAGGCTGAAAATAGCCCAGGGAGAAAAAAAACTGGTGGCGGATATGTGGGTGACTACCCAAACCGGCCCCCAAAATTATCTCTCTGAATTCATAGAGAACCTTGGTTTATTGAAGTTAGCGCCTATTAATGAACTACGCAAAATAAAAGGTTTCCCGTTAGAGTTTAAGTATAAAATACAGATCGGGCCGCAAGCGGGCGTAGTTCAATCTATTAGAACCACAAAAATAGTACAACAAGATATAACATCATCAATTTGATATTCCTTCCGGGTTTACTAAGGCTGAAAGTAAAGCAGAAAAAAAACCGGAGCCGGAACTGTCTTTCTAGACCTAAATCCTCGCCGCGTACAGAGCCGGAGTAGCGACAACGGTCTCATCTCTTGACAGAGCGGGTTATACTGCCAATTCTGCCTTTGAAATGCCAAAGATTAAGTTTGCTAAACTGCAAGGCTTGGGAAATGACTTTATATTACTGGATGAGCGTAACCAGGAACCGCTAAACAGGAGAACTAAAGGTCCGGAAGTATTAGCTGAACTGCTATGCCGCCGTCGCTTGGGTATCGGTGCGGATGGTCTGATTGTACTGCTCCCATCAAAAACAGCCGACTGGCGGATGCGCATTTATAATCCGGACGGCTCTGAAGCCGAGATGTGCGGGAATGGAATCCGTTGTCTGGTGTGTTATTTGTTGGAAGAGGAACTTGTCGGGCAGCCGGAGATAAAAATAGAGACCGGCGCCGGTATTATTAAGACAAAGCTCCGGGAGGGACTGATAGAAGTAGATATGGGAGAACCCATCCTGGAAGCCGGGCAGATCCCGGTGCGGCTTCCAGGTCAAGTAATCCTCCACCCGCTGGAGGTGGATGGTTATCCCTTGCAAATTACCTGTGTCTCTATGGGAAATCCCCACTGCGTTATCTTTGTGGAGGATGTAACCGCCGCCCCGCTAACCCGCCTCGGTCCAAAGCTGGAACGGCACCCGCTATTCCCCAGACGCACTAATGTAGAGTTTGTACAGATTTTGGAAACAAACCGCCTAAAGATGCGGGTTTGGGAACGAGGGGCGGGCGAGACCCCTGCCTGTGGGACGGGAGCTTGCGCGGCTGTTGTCGCCGCCGGCCTCGCCGGAAAAGCTGACCGCCGCTCTGACGTGGAGTTGCCGGGCGGCCTGCTCTCCATCGTCTGGACCCCCCATGATAATCATGTATATATGACCGGCCCGGCCCAATTAGTCTTTCGTGGGGAGATAGATATGGAATAAAATTGCTGACATGTCAGTTACAACCGACGATAAAAAACCAGGTGGAACCTGGAGCCATTAAGTTGTTAGTGGCAGTTAATCTTAATGCTTATAATAATTTAGCAATAGTAGCTTTACATAATTTCCTATAGTATAAAAAAAATTTAGGGCCACCGCCTGACCATTTGTCTTATTAAGTCAGTAGGCGGCCCTTTTCTTCTGCTCTTCTTATCTAATTCAGTATTTCTGATAAATACCGTTGCTCCTCAGAAAATTAATATTTAATTTAGGAGGGACGGGAATACCATATGTTCTAAAATTTGCATACATCATCATCCCCTTCCAACTCCTCTCTAAATAATTACTTACCGGCGTAGATATTCATTATCTTATGTAGCATAACTATGGCGTCTTCTTTCTTGCGCTGGAAGGAGTTGCGCCCGATAATGGAGCCGAACCCACCGCCTTCGTGGATACCGCGGATCTCAGCGTATACATCCTCTAAACTTTTCGCCGGCCCGCCGGAAAAGATAACCAACCGTTTGCCGTTGAATGCGCTCTGTACCACATGGCGCACCCGATCAGCCAGCGTGGCAATCGGAATATTTTTAGCCTCGTAAACCTTGCGCGCCGCATCCTGTTCAATGTGTGCTGTCGGCGGTTTTACTTTGATGATATGGGCGCCTAACTGGCAGGCTATCTGGGCGGCATAGGCCACTACATCTATGGCGGTCTCCCCCTTCTTGGAAAGCCCCGAACCTCTGGGATAAGACCAGACTACGACTACCAGCCCTTTGGATTTTGCTTCCTCGGTGAGGGCTCGCAGTTGTTCATACATTTTGTTGCGGAAGGTAGAACCGGGGTAAATAGTGAACCCTATTGCCTCACACCCCAGGCGGAGGGCGTCGCCAACCGAGCCGGTGATTGCCGGACAGGGATCGCCTCCTGAATACAATGAGTCGCTGTTGTTTAGTTTCAGGATTAACGGGATTTCGCCGGCAAATTTCGCGGCACAGGCCGCAATAGCGCCCGGCGGAGCGGCATGAACATTACAGCCGGCATCAATCCCCAACTGGAAATGATACTCGGGGTCATAACCTAGAGGGTTAGGGGCAAAACTACGCGCCGGGCCATGCTCAAAACCCTGATCCACCGGTAAGTTAACCATCTTCCCCGTGCCGCCGAGTTTCCCATGATTGAGTATTCTGGCTAGATTTTTTAGCGTTCCGGGATTTTCACCGGAATACCAACTGAGAATTTCCTTAACCCGTTCGGTATACATGCCACCTCCTTTTTAGTAAAAGTTTAGCAAACGTAACGTATGTATTGCGCTATACTGTGTTATCTAGTATAGAATATAATTATAAGCCAGAATTCTTTTTTGTCAAGAATTTTTTCCAGCCTGGATCGGGTTAGTAATGTACGAAGGCTATTCCGGTTTTGTTAACTCTGCCAACTTTTTGGTAATGTAATATATTGATGAACTCGTAAAAAGGCTGAAAACACATTCTTGTCATTCCCGTGCAAACGTGAATCCAGTATCTTCAGATAGTTAAAATCAGGATGGATTCCCGCTTCCGCGGGAATGACGACTTTTTACGAGACCATCATATATTCATTGACATTTGATTAATTTTATACGATCGTTGCAAAGCTTGCAGCTTTTATCTCTTTCATATTTCGCCTGCCTTTCATTGGATATAGTAAACCGTATTCATTATCTCCTTTTCTATCGCTTTGCATGGCATTTCTTGCCTGCGCTACTTCTTACCGTAGACTTCGTCTAACCAAGTTCGCAGCCTTTTCGCCCAAAACTCAAAAGAATCTTTAACAGGGCCGGTTTGCTGGGAACAATATCGGTTATCGCAAACCTAATTCGCAACACATCCGGCCCGGGCTTATCCACCAAGGGATAGGCGCCCTCCTTAATGTAGACCCAGTCAGCGCCTTTACTCGGCCCTTCTTTAAATTTCGGATAATCCTTAAGAAATCCGTAAGGCTTAACCTCTTTGGCTTGAACGATTAATTTCTTAACCTCTACGCTTAAATAATAACTCTCCACAATTAACATGTCAGGAACTTTCTTGATTGTTATGCTATATTATTTACACTTGGTAATTATCATATTGACTATTGCGCTTGACATCATAATTGTAGCTGGTTATACTTTAAGGCAGAATAAAGGGAGGTTAAATGGTAAGATTTAGATTGCATGTGGCAATGGCGGAGAGGAATATTTTAACAATCAAAGAGATGGTCAAATTGACGGGACTTGAGAGAAATACTGTCTCTTTTATCTACCACAACAAGGCCAAGATGGTTAATCTCAAGACTTTAGATACCCTTTGTAAAGTCTTAAAATGTGCCCCTGGGGATTTATTCGAATTTGCTCCCGAATCTTAGTCTTGCCTTTTTCCTTCAATATCTTCATTTCTGACAGGCAATGACAGCCGCTCCGGAGTTTTTACATGGGCATTGACAAAGAGCTAATTGACCGAATTATCCAGCGCGTTTTGAGCGTTACCCGACCCGACCGGCTTATCCTGTTCGGCTCCGCCGCCACTGGCCAGATGACCCGCGACAGCGATATCGACCTGCTTGTGCTGGAAGACTCCCCGGACAACACACGCAACGAAAGCGTGAAGATCGGCGATGCATTGTGTAGTATGGGTATGGGATATCCGTTTGACGTGATTGTCATGGCTACCGAACGTTTTGAGGAAAGCAAGGGCGTTATTGGGGGGATCGCTTTTCCGGCCAACAAGTACGGAAGGGTGATATATGAAACCGCCTGAAGAAGTTAAACGGGAGCTTGTTCAACAATGGATGGATAAGGCGGAAGCCGATTATGGTCTTATTGTTCATCTGATTTCGGAAGACACGCCCTTCTTGGCTGCTGTTGGTTTTCACGCTCAACAGGCCGTGGAGAAATTTTTAAAAGCCTTCTTGGTCAACCATCAAATAGAGTTTCCTAAAACCCATAATTTAGGCGAGATCCTTAATCTTGTTGCTGCCATCGATGTCCCCTTAGCCGATTCTCTTAGGAATGTAACCGTCCTGAATCCCTTTAGCGTAGATGTCCGTTATCCTGGGGATATCCCCGAAATGACACCGGAAGACGCAAAAAGAGCGGTAGATTTGGCCTCAAAGGTCCGTGAGGCGATCCGCTATGCGCTGGAAGATTAACAGGCACATCCTTAAATCCATCAAGCCAAAATCGGGAAATGATTTTTTATGACCCATTCGGGTTATAGGTCGGCTCTCCGCAAACCCTTATCAATCCGTTGTCGCTTTCTCCGTTTGGGTAATAAAAGAATATGATTATATTACCCATTTTCAAAAGCTTTTCCCGCCTGCGCATACCGAGCCGCTCCGGCCTGCCAGCTTATTCCTCTTCATAAAAAGATGCTGCATTCGGCTTAGCGGATGCTACTTTTCGTGTAGCATTGATATGGTCGGGACACGTAGTTTGAATGAATTCTCAAGTAGTTTGAGATAAAAAGTGTGGGTTTGAGGCTGGAAATAAATCAACGGAAAAAGTTCAATATATGCCGTGAAAGGAAAGCTAAAAAGCCTTAAGGAAGGTACCCATCAACAGAAATTGGGGAGGGCAATTAACCAAAAAAGTTCTATAATCGTCCGTAAAGGGGAGCCAGTAAATATTAAACTAACTCAATGAGTTGGCTGGTTAACAATAAACCATAAGGGAAGTCATCCTTTAGGGCTGTTCTTTTTGTGTTTCTAAAAACAGTTGGTTACATGACAACAAGCATTGCCGCCCTGCCCTATTTTTTGAAATTGAGAGTTTGATTTACAACCTAAAAATTGCAAGTAGCAAAATATCACCAAAAAGGCTTTACTCGCAACGAAAAATTATTCTAAATTCAGCAAACGTACTCTTTCTTTTTTGCCGATACGTGCAAAATCGAAAATATTGGGAGTTTTTTTTGCTTTGAGTTTGCTGTTAGCGGCGGGGTGAAAATGTCATAAAAGTGGCGGTTTGAAAATGCGTTGTCAGAGGTGATGATTATAGGGGGTACCGCCGGGCCGTT
>QIEW01000113.1 GCA_003230535.1 bacterium | reverse complement strand
AGCTCTCTACCGTCTCTCCCTCATATGCGGCGCCACCAATACGCTTGCGGCCTTTGTTTGCCACGGAAATAGCGCTTTCCTGCCCGCTGCCATAAAATTCAAACCAGGATTTGTCGTCATCTCTACTAGCAGAATAGTTGTTGAGAGTTGTAAAATCTTTGCCGTCAACATAAATGTTAAGCAAAGACAAAGCACCTTCACCTAATCCAATAGTAGTAAGCAGCCGCTTATTCCCCTCCCCTAACAGATAGGCCGACAGGAAGTTCCCGGGAACCATCGCTTTCCCAAAGACAATCGGAACCGGTATTTGGGTAGTAAGCGTAGTCTGCGAAAAACCATCTACGATAACTTGCGCCGAGCCCGACCTGTTCGGTAAGTTCATGCTCGGGGATTTAACTGGAAACAGATAATAACCGCCAATGGATCCAAAAAGATATCCCACAGCAGCCCAGCCTGAACCAAAATATGACCCGATTACATAACCGGCGATTGATAAGCCTATCCGTCCGTATGTGCCCATTTATGGCTAACCTCCAGTTATTGTTTAGCTCTTACTATGCCCAGTATCTTTTGTCGGTTCTCATCCAAACGGACGACCACCGCCCGGTCATGGCGAGCCCTTTCCCGATGCAGATGCAAATACTCTCCATCGCCAAGGTATACTCCCAAATGGTCTATCCTCCGCGCCTTACTATATTCCCACAGCAGGAGAATGTCCCCCGGAGCCAACTGCTGAAATTTCACCCATTGAAGCGCCGTGGTTCGGATGAATTTCCTGAAATAATCCTGTTCGATTAGACTCTTCTTAGAGGTAACTTCAAATCGATCCAGACGCTCTCTTATCTTAGCCGCCTCTGCCAAATGCGGGGCCAGGATATCCAATACTAACAGTATACAAGCCAGTTGCCGGTTGGGACACTGATATGGCTGCCCGATATATTTATCTGCTTGCTGTCTTATTTTCTCTTTCTGAGTCATAATTTAGCCCGAATAATCCGGGTTAGGTGCATATTAATATTACAGATAGATCCACCGCCCCTGTCGCGGCCTGATCCGCATCAATCGTAATCACATCCCCTTCTGAGAGATCAGTGATATCCGGTGCGCCGGAAACAGCCTTTTTATCGATATCATCATAAGTTAGGCTGGGCCGGTTGGTTTGAGTAGTGAAAATGGTGACGCCGTTCTTATTTACATCTATAACGGTGGAGCCTGCCAGACCCGTATCCCGGCAATAAATATAAGCCTTCTGAATAGTTAGGGCTTGGGGGGCCATCCAGGCTCCGGCCTGCTCCACGCCGCAAGAGACGACTCCCGGTCGGCCAATGAATCCCTTCCCGTCCGCGGGGTAGGTCGGGGAACCCTCCTCTGTCAGATCATTTCCTCCATATTCATCGTCACAATTGCCAAGATTAAATGTCCACCGGCTGATCAAGTCATTAGCGCTGCCCAAATAGAACGGATCGATACCATGTTGCCGGACGGTTTCAGCAATAGCGCCGGGCAACCCGCCGCCGAACTTATAAAACCTGACCTCGTCCAACTCACCAGCATAACGGTAGGATGTCCCGTAAGAAATCCCAAGGTAAAAGGACTGATCATTATCCAGATTCCCGACCGACGATATGGAAACTGTCCCGTCTGCTTTGCCGTCGAGATAAAAGTCGGCATTGCCGCTCCGATCGAAAGTAATCGCCACATGATGCCATAAACCATCGTTCAGGGCTGTATTTGATGCGCCTGATGCCGTGTTTGTTCCATCAGTCAACCTGAACCAAATTTTTCCGGCGCTATCCACCCGGATTAGGTATCCGGCATAACCGGCCCCCTGGTTCTTACAGACAACCGTACCATCGGTTCCGGTAGTTCTGCACCAGAACTCAACCATAAAATCATTGACGCCCACATCCAGCCCGCTTTGACTGGCATCGGTAATATAGGCATCCTGGCTTGTACCATCCAGGCTTAACACTTTGCGCCGGCAATTTAGCAGATGCCAGCGGGGCAAAGATTTGGTCATGTTGGCCAACAGGCTGTCAAGGTTAATGAAGTTATTGTTCATTCCCGTATGCCAGCCGACATCATACTGGTTAAAATATGAAAAACCGTATTTAGTGGTCGTTTGTTCCGCCATTTCTCCTCCGTTTATTATATAATTATTCGGGTTAAAATCCCCTGAACTGCAAATCCGGCAACTCCGGGAAACCGCCGAATTTATCCTCGTTTCCTAATTCTTCACAACGAGTTAGCGTCTTGTCGCATTGCGTTTCTGTGCCGGTATACCCGCAGCGGTCACCCTTGAACACAAAATTGCAGACCTTCGAATATTCCCGTTTAGAAAGCGGCCGGGACCAATCATGATAGCGCTCGGAAATCTCCAAACTTATGGCGCCGGATTCGGCGGAAACGGAAGTCACATAGCCCCTAAAAATAACCCGATATGACGAGGCTAAGGATAGATCCAAATCGGGAGAGGTGCGCCGGATAATGACCTTGGCCCGCTTGATCAGTCCGGTATTCCCCAAGAAAAGCCGGCTGTTTTTGAAAGCCAGATCTCCCAAAGTCACCCGCAACCTGTTTATCCGGCTGGTTTCGGCCTGCTTTACCTGCTCTCGTTGTAACGGCGCCCTAAAGTATGTTGCCTGTGCCATAGATTCTATCCCCAAGATCAGCCCGCCAGACGCTTCCGTCCAAGCCCATGTCTTGGCATGAATCTCGTCCTCAGCCGCCGGCCCGGTATCCAAATCCCGCTGCATATAATCCCGAAATTGCAGCATCCCTTGTTTAATCTGAAAAATATACACACGCCCTGCTCCCGTGTTACCCCAATAAAAAACCAGGTAGAACCTGGAGCCATTATATTACCGGTATTAGCTAATCTTAATAACAATAGTTGATTACCAATAATAGCTTTATATAATTTCCTATAGCATAAAAAAGCCCTACCTAATGCCAAATAAATCATGACATCAAGTAGGGCTTGGTTGTCCCAACACCCACTTATTAAGTTGTTTTAACCTATCAAGCTCTTCTCTTTTAAAATAGTCACATAATCTTCATAGGAAAGAGGACACTTTTTTAAGGCCGCAAATTGGTCTTTTTTCAAATAAAATTGATTTATAATCTGTTCTATAACGGGCATGGGAATATCCCCTTTGCCATGAGAAATTCTTGTTTTAAGTATTTGTTTCCCTTCATAATAAAAATAAGCATTTTTATGATGGGGCTTCTCTTTTACCCGCATTTTGAGCTTTTTAAATATTCTTTCCATTTCAGTAAGTTTTAATTGCATTTAATCCTAACCCGTTACTAATTTTTCGCCTTTAAAATTCTATCTAGGTATTCGAAATCACATTGCGGTACTTTGCCTAAATTCTCTCGATCCCCTTTTAAATCCTCGTAGTATTCAACTATAGATTCCCGCAAATCTTGAATGGCTTCCGCCTCTGTATCGCCATATCCAAAAGTATTAAGATCATATGAAACAGCTACAAACACACTATCTTCGGCAATAATTGTTACCTGTAATGGCTCAGTCAATCTGTAACCTGTAACCCCTATATTGGATAATGAAATATTTTTTGTTGTCCTTTCAGGATAACCTTTAATTTTCTCTTTTAGTTCGTTAACATTTTCATTCACTTCTGTTAGAGAATCATAAGCGGTTGAAGTGTCATACTCAGGTGTATATGTTTTACTCCACCCAGCATCAGCAGTTTCATTTTTTCTAATAGAAACCAAATTAGATTGAGCCAACTTATGTTACCCTTTATTTTAATAAATAAAAATTGTTCTCTATCGTTTTAGCCGCTCTCTGGATAAAATCACTAATATTTACATCCATGGAGTCTGGCAATTCAGCATCTTGAAAAATATCAAAGTCATACAGGATAGCATGAGCAGGCGCATACTCTTTTGCTATCTTAGATAAGGATAGGCTCGGATTATCATGGAGAATCTCTTTTGCCGCTTTTATTTCCAACCGGCACTTTACGTCCCCCTTTTGAACTACAATTACTGCTTCTATATGTATTACTTTATCGCCAAATCCTTTAATTTTTTCATGATCTATTTTTAGGAATTTTGCTCGAGAAATTACTTTTTCCGCCTCCTCTGCCGAATCAACCTTTCTAAGAAAAAAATAACGATTTCCTATTCTAGAGTAATCTTTAATCTCAAGAACATCGCATATCTGCCCCATTATGTTTTCCGACGCTTTCTTAAATTGATTCAGGTTGTCTACAAAATCCTGAACAATTATAACCTTATCCATATGAACAGAAGCTCTTAATCTTCTCCTTTGGTCAAGACACTTTAATCCCCCCTGTCCAAATTCTTTAAATTTCCAATCGGGCATATCTCTTTCTATTTTTTCCATAAGTTGGCCCGGTCTATCCATCCAAAGAAGAGATCTATATCTTACTTCTAAAACCACCCTATTTAACTTAAGATTAATATCCTGTAACACTAATTGATTTGCCTTATTTTCAAGTTTTCTTCTTTCTTAATATTAACAATTTTACCTTTCTCATAGGAGACTGTCAACTTACCATAAAAATCTATTTGGGTCAATTTTAATAAGTAATCTATTAGCACTTTCATTTCCTTTTCCATATTTCAAAACCTCACCAGCATCGGTATGTCCGCTGCTTTTTTTGGGTTCACCTCGATTTGACCGTTATCGTAATACATCAGGGGTACATAGTCCCGGAGTTGTTCCCAGACGCCGGACCAGCGTTCATCCTGGATCAGCATCGGCGGATAGCCGGCGTAGCAGACGTTAAAGCCGTTTTTGAGCAGCATTTGCACATAGGGGACAATTTCTTCCGCTGAAGGAGGGGCTTCCTTTGGAAACAATCCTATGGTGACCAGCATCCGTTCTTTATAGTCTTTGAACTGTTTCATGAAATCGTAGATCACCGCTGAGCCGAAGGCAGAATATTTATGATAGAGCCACACAAACAGCAAGGTCGCAGACGTTCTCCTTAAGCAGCTCAGAATAAGGGGTGCCGTAGCGATCCAGGGAGTAATCCCAAGTATCCACACAAGTTCCATATGGGCCTGTCTGTTTGGGATACGGCCCCCACACCGGCGCTTGCGGGAACCTGATCGGAAGAACTTTCTGGACATTGACATTCACCCCCAAAAGTTTTCCCTCAGTATGAGCCACAGCCGCCATATCGGTAAGCATCTTCTTGATATAATAGGTTTTCTTTCCATTCCCACAGTTCCGGGTCGTCTATATTGATATAGCCGGTAGCGGTATCCCTCGGCCAATCGGTCGCAGCCGCCCAGCCCTTAATGGTCGTCCGCCACTGGTTATACAAGGTAAAATCATTATCGGCAAAGCTATAATGGTAATAAAGCAACTCCGAAAGAATAATTCCATCGCAGTCATATCGCTGGCAGAGATATTGTATCCGGCGCTTTAGATGATCATAAATGGTAGGAGTAGAGAATCCCCAGTCTGTGGCGGGCGTACAAACAGACCACATTGCGGGAATAGTTAAGATATAATGATACTGAAAATAGTAGGTTTTGCCAGCTTCAACAATCGGATCATAATAACCAGCTTGAAAATCATCCCAGGCTTTGGTGCGGGCGGTATAAAAACCATCTTCTGTTTGGTAATACCATACTCTGCGGTAGCTGGTCTCACCCTTATAATCAACCGCCGTCTGATCTTTATGCCTTTTGTTTATCTCATAAGCAAAGACAGACAGCTCGAACAGGTAGCGGTGCTGGTTAAGGTCTCGCCGAACAGCCTCCTCCGACCAGCCCCGGCGCAGGATCGCCCGACTGGCCGCCGCTAAGTCTACGCCATTGTCCCGAAGCGGATACCCCCAAAACCACCAGGCTTCCAGGTCCCTGTCCCGCAGATAAGCAATGCTGCCGATGGCTACTACAGCATTAGAAGCATTAGCCGTATAAAATTTCTCCGCTGTCTCTTGAAGATAATCCACTGGATTAGCAGCAATATATTCCCCGCCGAAAGCCAGATGCGGTATTAAATTATAGTTCCTCGGCAAGGGAGAGAGCGGTTCCGATCTGGAAAATAATACCAATTGATCCAGGGTGGTTTGCACTTCCCGGGCTTTGGCATAGAGTGATGCACCTTGAGTGTTGAGCAGCGGATAATAGACCGTATAGGTTTCGGTTAACTCGTTCGATGGGTCTTGAAAAACCATGGTGGAATAGGTGGTCAATGTCGGGCTGGATTCGGTAAGTTTAGGGTAATCCTGCACCTGCCGGTTAACTGTAGCGGTAGATGCTCCCACTACGCAAGACAGGCTGTCATCACCTCTTAAGCTTACAGTATAATCTACATAAACCGGTTCTTTGTTATGGCTTATCGTCCAGCTATCGTAAGCCCATTTTATACACCATTGGTCTTTGGTATTCTTTTTTAAATTCCAGTGGCTTACATCTACATTATCCCGATAAGCATAAGTAATTCTCAGCGTATCCCCTGTGGTGTAATTCTTCTGTGAAGTATCAACTGTTATCTGCGAGCCAATGGCCGATATAATTAAATAATCTTCGCCTTGAGTGAGGTTTCGCACAGAAATTGGATAAAGGTAATTGGAAAGTCCGGAAGCATCATAGGTAAGCTGATACCCGTCATCTACCCAGTCACCCCAGGCAGTCTCTAAAGCCGTTTCCTCGATCTGGTAAACCTGAGGGACTGAAGGCGAACTTTGGAATGTGAGCGGTACATACTCGCCATAGGGATAAATACCTCCCACCACCACTACCGATACCCTTTCCCCGGACACATCCGTTGCGCTAGGAATGTGCTTTGCCCCCTGGACGCCCCGGAGAGCAAAGCTCTCCCGCATCCGTAAGGTACCCGCCGGCAGCCCAAAATGTTGCGTAGGCTTAGCGCCGATACCCCGATCATTCTCCTGCCACAGGAGCACACCAAATCCATCTAAAAGCCAGTCTATGGCTTGGGTCGTTGTCCACTTGATACCAATAGCTTTTATCTCATCCACGCCAGAGGGAACGGAGACGCCAAAAAATGAATCCTGCCACAAGTTGAACCGCCCCCAACTGCCCTGGGGATACAGGTCATTGTAATCCACAAACATGTTGATGCTCTCAGATTCAACCCAACTATTATCCGGCTTCTGAAACACTACCTTAAAGGCTCCATCCTCGATAGAAGTATTGTCCAGGGATAACGCCATAAGCTTTATCCCGTGACCATCAGCAATTTTTACGTTGGAAGAGAAATTATAGATCAACTGCTTGCCATTTGGATTCGAGCTTTGCACCCGAATGCAATTCCGTAAGTTAGTATTAGCCAGCAGCGAGCCGTCAGGCACACTATACGATACTCCCCCTTTTAAATACTTAGCCGCCGGATCGGTTACCGTTGCAAAACCAGATAGTTGCTTAAATCGACAAAACAGGTAGTTGTCGCCATAGCCGGTAGTAACCTGAATGCTATAGCTGCCGGAGTTGGTAAGAACCAGTGTTTCTCCCGCCGCATCCAGGGCGTTACGGTTGGTACCAAAAGTAACCTCAAGGCTTCCAGAGATAGCAGAGACTGAAAATATTGCTGTAATTATACGGTTCTGTGGGTTTATCGCCGGAGGATAAGTTAAGGGTACGATCATCAGGAGCGTTTTTGGTTCCGGCTTCCGCTTTCCACTCCGAGGAAGTAAGCCCAGGGATAAGATTAGGATACAGGCTTTGACGAGCTATAGAAACGCTTAGACCGCTATCGGCTGTCCAGTCGGCCTCAAACTCCGGCGCCGTATCATAGTTAAATCCTATCATCCGCTCGGTGAAGGAGTAATACTTGCCGCCTGTGTTATAGGAGACGGGGTTGAAGGACACATAATCCATATGCAGAAGGGATTGTATTAAATCCGCCTGGGAGCCTATACGATCAACCCTGAACCGAGATCGCTTTATCAGACCCTTACCATCAGGAGTGAGGAAAAAAGTAAAATCCTGCTCAGAAATCTGGCGGTCAGACCCCATCGGAATGATATTTCCAGAGACTACTTTTATTACCTCTACTTGGGTATT
>QIEW01000162.1 GCA_003230535.1 bacterium | reverse complement strand
AATAACGTGGGGTTGTGGCGCAGTTGGGAGCGCGCTTGACTGGCAGTCAAGAGGTCGGGGGTTCGAATCCCCCCAGCTCCACCATTATTATACAAGGAGTTAACCCCCATTGGTTAGCTCCTTTTTCTTTAAATTGTGCAGTTTTTGATGGCCTCGTAAAAAGTCGTCATTCCCGCGAAAGCGGGAATCCATCCCGATTTTAACTACCTGAAAATACTGGATTCCAGTTTACACGGGAATGACAAGAATATGTGATTTCTGACTTTTTACAAGTTCACCGGTTCTGGGGAAAGACTTTCAAAACAGCTCTTGGCGTTGTCGTTTCAGGTTCCTCAGACCCGACAGCTTAAATGGGTGGCAGGTTTGAGAACCTGCCACCACCTAAAAAAGATGATAAGTTAGTCTTCAGAAAGAGGTTCCCTGAAAGTTTTAATAATAGTCGGAGTGGAGATAAAAATTTGAGCCGTATTGGGCAAAAATTTTCGGAGCTGAAGGGCCGGGGGCAAGCTGCTCTGATGCCGTTTTTAACCATCGGCGATCCGAATTTAGAAACCACCTGTGAGCTACTCCTTAAGCTGGATAAAGCGGGGGCTGATCTGGTGGAACTAGGGATTCCGTTTTCGGACCCCATTGCCGACGGCCCGACTATTCAGCGCGCCTCACAGCGAGCATTACGACAGGGAGTAACCCCCTGTAGAGCTCTGGAATTGGTAAGACGGGTCAGGCGGCGCTCAGAGCTTCCTATATCTCTGATGACCTACTATAACTTAATCTTCCATTATGGTGAAGAAAGATTTGTCGCTGAAGCCGCCCAGGCGGGGGTAGACGGTCTGATCGTCCCTGATCTGCCGCCGGAGGAAGCGGGCGGATTAAGGAGGGCGGCGGATAGATATGGTCTGGACATAGTATTTCTGCTGGCGCCTACCAGCAGGCCGGAGCGGGTCAAACTGGTAGCTGAGGCATCGCGGGGTTTCATTTATTATGTCTCACTTACCGGAGTAACCGGGGCCAGGGAGAGGCTGGCCCAAGACCTGGCGGCTAAAGTGAGGGAACCAAAACGCCACACTGACCTGCCGGTAGCGGTAGGTTTTGGGATCTCCACCCCGGAACAGGCCGGGATGGCAGCCGGCTGTGCTGATGGGGTGATTGTGGGGAGCGCCCTGATCAACGTATTGGAGGCTAACTTAAGCAAACCTGACTTATTGGTAAATCAGGCGGCGGAATTCGTCGGAAGATTAAAAGCGGGAATGAGAAATGCCGGTAGCTAGAGGGAACCTTGTCACTTATTGAGATATTATTAGAAACCCATAGGAATAAGGCGCTTAGAGTGAAGTCCCCCAGTATAAAGCAGGTAAGTTACGGACTGCTGTTACTGCTGTTGGTTAGTGCGGCTTGCGCGCCAACTGCTAACATACTCACAGACCAAGGATACTTAAACCAGGGAAAAGAATTGTTGGCAGACAATGAATATGGCGCTGCCAGGGGATCCATGAATAAACTGCTGGAAATTTATCCCGATAGCCCTCTCGCCGCTCAAGCTCGGCTAATAGTTGCTAATTCATACTATAACGATGAGGATTATGCAGAGGCGATAATTAAATACCAGGAGTTATTGAGGTATCATCCCCGGAGTAAACTAGTGGAGCAAGCCCAATACAAGATGGGAATGAGCTATGCCGACCGCCGTCTGACTCCTGATCGTGACAAAACAGATACCCGGCAAGCGATAGCCGAGCTACAGAAATATATCCAAGAACATCCAGATAACGCTATGCGACAAGAAGCACAAGATACAATAACCATCTGTCGGGAGGAACTGGCCCAACATGAGTATGATGTCGGACGCTTTTATCTGAAGACCGGCTCTCCTTCAGCGGCGGTCAAACGCTTCCGCCGATTGCTCTTAGATTATCCAAAAAGTAAGCTTATCCCGTCAACCATCTTCTATTTAGGCCAATCATATTGGGAGTTAGGAAAACGGGCTCAAGCGAGGCAGGTCTTTAGCCATCTATTAGAGAGTTATCCAAACAATGAGTATGCGGAGGAAGCCAGACAACGCACCGGAAGATAATAAACAAGTCTCCTGGGTATCAATTCATCAAACCGGAATAAGCTAATGAGAAACTGGAAAATCTTTTCATATACAAAATTATTTTTACTGTTAGGGTCTGTTCTTCTGTTACTGTTTTGTTCATGCGGAGCAAAGCCTGAGGATGAGATTGCCGAAACGCTTGATAAGCGTGAACAGGGCATGGAGAAGAAGGATCTTGAACTATATATGTCGGCGGTAGCCAAGGATTACAATGATGGGGAGGACACCCAACGTACCATAAAAATCAAGGCCAAGCGAAATATGGACCTGTTTGATGATATAGATTTTCAGGTGGAGAAGCGTACTATTTATCTGGAAGATGACCAGGCCAAAGTTGTCCAGAAGTATATCCTGAGCTTCACCCTGCCTGCCGGCCGCAAGAGCGCCAAAGGTGAGGAGCTGCTCACTTTACGTGAAGGAAAAGATGGCTGGAAAATTGTGGGAGGCTTGTAAGATGAACTCGTAAAAAGTCAGAAAACACATATTTATGTCATTCCCGTGCAAACGGGAATCCAGTATTTTCAGACAGTTAGAATCGGTATGGATTCCCACTTTCGTGGGAATGACAACTTTTTACGAAACCATCCTGTAAGCTCGGATTATGCGCCGATATCATATTATATGGATATGGGTCTTGGCCGGGATTGTAGCCTCTCATATCAGCTTAGCCCGGCCGCTTCCCCTATCCGCTCGCCCGACCCAGAGCAAATTTGAGGAGCCTTTTCGCTACGGGGGCGCCCTTACCGTAGGTTTGGGAACGATCCAAACCTTAGACTCTCAAGCGGCCCTGGATGTTAACTCCCAGCAAGTAATCTCCTGTATCGGAGAGGGGCTCTACGGTTTTGACCGACAGGGATACCTGATTCCCGCTCTTGCCAAATATTTGCCGGAGCAAAAGGGTGAGCTTACCTGGATTATCCGGCTTCGCGAGGGACTAAAGTTCCATGATGGCGAGAATTTAGATGCCCGGGCAGTTATCTACACTTTTTATCGGCTAAAGAACGTTCGGGCTGACGATCCTATTGTAAATACCATCTTTGGAAATATAAAATCTCTCGAACCGATTAACAAAACAACTATCCGGGTTACCCTGCATAAGCCTGACGCCTTATTAGGATATATGTTCGCCCGACAGGAGTTATATCCTCTTTCTCCCCGTCAGGTTGAGCGATATGGCAATAAATATGGGACAGTGACCGCCGCCGGCGCCGGGCCTTTCCGTCTCTCAGAGTTAATCTCAGGCGAAAAACTTGTCCTGGAGCGTTTTGAGGGCTACTGGGACAAAGAACGGCCATACATTCAGAAGATCGTATTTAAGTTCCGGGAGACCGAGACGGAGCGCCTCCATGATCTTTCCCGCCGGCGCATCCGCGTGCTAATGAATCTATCTCCTAAGGCGGCCTCCGCACTCAGGAAGAAGAAAAAATATTGGGTAAAGGGTGTGCCGGGGAAGAGGTTGATGCAGCTCTACCTTAACACTGAGCGCCCGCCCTTCTCCAATCCGCGGACACGCCAAGCCTTAGCCTATGCCATAGACCGTAAATCATTGGCGGATAAACTCTACCTTGGCTGGGCCGGCGGTTCTAACAGTCTTTTTCCTCCTTGGCATTGGGCTCACCGACCGGAGTTCTCCGGTTTAAATTATAGTCCGGAAAAAAGCCGGGAACTTTTGCTCAGCATCCGGCCTCCGCTAAGGTTTCCCATAAAGTTCTCCCTTCTCTATACTCAGGAACAGCGGTTTGCCGGTGCGGCCTGGCTGTTAAAGAAACAACTGGAAGAGGCAGGATTTGATCTGCGATTAAAGCCTCTGCCGAAGCCGGAGATGCTTGATTATCTCTATGGACGAGGGGATAAGGACCGGAATGAATTTAGCGCCGCATTGGAAGACTGGGGAGGCAACCCCCACCCGGACAGCTACAGTTATCTCCTCTACCATTCAGGCTCGTCCTATAACAAAGTCTGTTACTCGGATTACCTGGTTGATAAGCTCCTCGACGAAGCCAAGTCTATCAGCATTCAAGAGAAAATGAGACCTTTTTATTATCTGGTGGAGGATCTGGTTACCCAAGATGCCAATACTATTTATCTCTGTCTCCCGGATTTTATCTTTGCCTACTCCGGAATAGTTCGAGACATCTCTTCCACCCCTTCCGGTCTGCTCGATTTCTCCCGCGCCTGGCTCAAAAAATAATTGGTTTTTAAAGTTTTTATGTGTGTGAGGAGCCGATAATATTCTCCACCTTTAAAAAGGGGGAACCAGACAGGAAAGTCTGAATAACCAAATAATTACATCATCCTTAACTTATGGATTCCCGTTTTCACGGGAATGACAATCTAAGCTGGTTTTGCAAGAGGCTCCAACATTAAAAAATATAATCTAATAGAGCATAATACCAAGTTGCATTCAAAGTATAAACTAATTATCTTTGATCTTTCGGCTTGTCTCAAGCCGAAAGTGTCAAGGGCAGCGGCGCCCTGTCGGGTTTCGGCCTGAGACAGGCCGAAACATCTATATGAACATCTGTATGTATTGATTGCAAATTAGCAGAAGGTGATGGGGGTAGTTAAATCTAAAGTTGCCAAGCCCCAACCAGAGAAAACTTAGAGCCCAATCTGACCGGGATAACTTTTAGCCAATCAATCGCTCAGAAAGGAGAGGAAGAGTATGATCAATAAGAAAGCATTTACTCTGCTCGGTATATTTTCTATAGTGGTCATTGCCCTTGCTTTTTTGCATTTCAAATATTGGCGGGAGCCGGAAGCGAAATATGTGGAGACGGATAACCCCAAGCTTATTAAAATCAGGAAGGACATAAAGGAACTCAAAACCGAACTCAGGGAGAAGGGGTTATATGCTTGCTGTATACAAAATGATTGCGACTGGTGTGCGCTGCATATGGGCCACTGCCCCTGCGCCAAATTGGTTATCGTAAAAGGGAAAGAAAAATCATGCCCGGAGTGCGCCGCGGCTTGGAATA
>QIEW01000130.1 GCA_003230535.1 bacterium | reverse complement strand
ACCTCTTTTATCGGGCGCCCGGACTCTCTGGCCAGTTTGGCGCAATCCTCGAACTCCGGGGCTACATTAGTTATTTTCCCCCCGCAGGCGGCTATTTTCAGCCTCACCGGACCAAATGGGGTTTCCGCTATTTGTATGTCCCGCTCCAGGGTAATCCTGCCGGCCTGAATGACCCTTATCCCTAGAGAGGTAGATTCGCCCAGCAGCATATCGCTTACCCGCGAGACAGCATCCAGAGAGCAAATAGCGGTAACCCTGGCGCCTGGCCGACCCTTTTTCATGAAAATAGACATGAAGGTAACATCCACTGCTCCGGCGTCCCCCAATCTCTCCCGCAGCCAAGGATAAAATTCGGGATTCATATCATCAATATCGGTCTCCAAAACAGCCACTTTCTCTTTAAAGTCCAGACCTTGTATTGGCAAATTTTGTACTGCTGATGTGCCGGCTTCTCCGAGGCTTACTCTCAGCAGATTAGGCGCCGATGGGTCATCATACTCCCCGGCGCCATAGCCTACGGCATCCGGCGTCATCATTGGGAAGACATCCTGACCTGCGGCTAAGGTGGTAAGGATAGCCGCTCCTGTGGGAGTAAGCAGCTCTTTGTCCCCGCCGGAAGAGTACACCTGAAAGCCTCGTATAAGCTCTAACGTAGCCGGCGCCGGTACCGGTAGCCTTCCATGCTTGGTAATGACTTCTCCCGCCCCGACGTTCATGGCCGATATCCAGACCTCCTCCACTCCCAGTAATTCTAAACCTGCCACTGCTCCCACTATGTCCACCAGCGTATCCACCGCTCCCAACTCGTGCAAATGCACCTCCTCCGGGATAACCCCATGTCTTTGGGCCTCGGCTGCCGCTAACCGTCCCAGTATCCGCCCCGCCTTCTCCTTCACGCCGGACGTCAAACCGCTGCTGCGGATAATTTCCTGGAGCCGGGGCATGGTATATTCCCCGGAAGCCGCATGTCCGGAAGTAATCAGTTCTCCCTTGTAATTAGCGCCTTCAGGGACTTTAGCCTTAGAGTCTATCACCCTCACGCTTGTACCTGCCAACCCACATCTCTTTACCGGCTTAACCAGCAGATGATAAGCAGGCAGGGAGAGCCGGTGCAGTTCCCGCTCCAGCTTTTCCTGCTCCAGACCTGCATTTAGAAGCGCCCCCAGGATCATGTCGCCGCCGGCTCCTGAAAAACACTCAAAATAAGCAATCTTCATAATGTTATCTAATCCTTAAAGAAAATGAGGGCAGAGAGTAAACCGCCTCTGGCTTACCCTATCTGATGGTTGACGAGACAATAGGTTAATATCTTTAGAGACAACCTTTAGGGTCCAGAATATCCCGCAGGCCGTCTCCTAAGATATTGAAGCCTAATACTAACAAGGCTATTGCTAAGCCTGGGAAAATTGATAGGTGCGGCGCTACCAATAAGAACTGCCGTCCCTCCGATAACATTGATCCCCAACTGGGAAGGGGGGGTTGTACCCCTAAGCCTAAAAATGAGAGTCCGGCTTCAGCTAAGGTCACTCCCGCCAGACCAAATGAGGCCTGTACCGCGACCGGGCCTGCCAAATTGGGCAACAAATGGCGACAGATAATTCTCAGTTTCCCAGCTCCTTGAGCCTCAGCCGCCAACACAAACTCCTTCCCTTTAAGCGCCAGAATTTGCCCCCGCACCAGTCGGGCATAACCTACCCAACCAAGCAGCGATAAAGCAAATATCACATTATCCAACCCCGGGCCCAATACCGCCATGAGCGCAATCGCCAGCAGTAATCCCGGAAAAGCTAAAAAAATATCCACCAGCCGCATCAGCGCTTCATCCACCAACCCTCCACAATAACCTGAGAGAGCCCCTAATGAAAGACCGATACTCAAAGAGATGGTGACTGTAATCAGTCCTACCTTGAGCGAGATACGGCTTCCGTAGATCACCCGGCTAAGGATGTCGCGTCCCAGCTTGTCCCGGCCAAAGGGATGCTCTAGCGTTGGCGTTTGCAAGCCTTTTTCCAGGGTCTGCTCAAATGGATCAGCCGGAGAAAGTATAGGGGCTACAGCAGCTATCACCACAAATAGGAGCACTATAGTTAATCCCGCCCGTACCAAACCGCTCTTTTTTCTCATCTAATAGCAATCAGTTGTGTAAGCAGTAAAATTAACTGCCATAATCGTGTCGTGTCAAGATTAATATGTCATTCCGGACTTGATCCGGAATTCATGGAACAAAGCCCCCTCACCTCGGTCCTCTCCCCCGCTGGGGAGAGGAAGCTTAATAATTCCTTCTCCCCAAGGGGAGAAGGTTAGGATGAGGGGAGATAAAAGCAACCGTCAATTTATAGTTGACACAACAATAGTTAGTAGCGGGAAGTCCGCAATTTTTGGCCCGGCAGGATAACGGCATTCGACCCCAGCTTGTTCCACTCCCGAAGCTGCTCCATCTTTACCCCGTATTGGCGGGCAATCCGCCACAGGCTTTCCCCGTGCTGAACCACATGGAACTTGGCCTGGTATGCCTGCTGTATGCCAGGCGGTATGTCAACAACGCTGGAGAGATATTTAGCTATGGCGCTGCGCAAGGCTTGAGCTATGCCTGAGCGGAAGGCCGATTTAGCAAGCAACTTCTCCTCCTTTGGATTGGTAATATGTGCGGTTTCCACCAACACTGAAGGGATAGACAGAGATTTGAGAACGGCGAATTTAGCTGAACGAGGATCTGCATTCATGTTTATCTGGGGGATGTAATCCTGATAACCTTTCACTATCTCTTTCCCCAGATACCAGCTTTCCCGGCGATTGGAATTCTTGGCCAAATCCAAAAGTATGGCTTGGCTCAATTGATCCTGTACGGGAACATCGCTCCCTATCAAGTCGGCCGCATTTTCCCTCACCGCCAACATCCGGGCCACTTTGTCCGATGCACCTTTTTCGGAAAGGAGGAAAACAGACGCTCCCCGGCGCTTGGTCTTCCGGTTGGCGTTAGCGTGGATACTAATGAAAAGATCCGCCTGATAACGCCTGGCCAGCCTCACCCTCCGGCCCAGGGAAACGAAATAATCCCCTTTTCGGGTAAGATAAGGGGTGATCCCAGGGAAATTTTTCAATTTCTGATACAGTTTTTGGGCTATATCCAAGGCGACATTCTTTTCTCTAAGTTTAATACAACAGCCGATTGCGCCAGGGTCATCTCCTCCATGTCCGGCGTCAATTATCACTATCTTATTGCCTTCGGCCTTAGCCCCTTGGGCGCCGGCCTCTTCTCTGGCCAGGATAGATTCTTTATTCGGTCGAAAAACATCCACCACCAGCCGGTGGGGGAACCCTCGGTAAGGTTTTAGGGAAAACACATTATAGTGAGCCTTCTGTTGCAGATCAATAATTACCCCCAATGTATCCCGGCTCTTATATCGGAGCCGTATCTTTTCTATCAGACCATCCTCAATAGCTAACTTCCAGAATGGAGATCTATTTTCTGTATAAGGCAGCTCCAGGATAATAGCCCGCGGGTAGCCCTCCTTTGTGTCACGAAATCTTGGGTCGGCGTCCAGCTCCAAAACTATTCGGGTATGATCAGGCGCGACCCAGTATCTAACATTCTTCAGGACAGTTCTTACAGTGGAAGCTCCCCGGAGATCGGTTGCTCCGATCAGGGCCAACCCTAACAGTAAAGCGCCCGCCGCTATAGTTGAGGCAATCCAGCGCTTCGATCTTTTCGGCATTCTTCAGACCTTCTATCCGGCTCCCAAGTTAGCGCACCTATCGGTGCGGACTGTTTAGGTTAGGTGGTGGCAGGTTCAGGAAACCTGCCGCTCATTCAGGCTGTCGGGTTTGAGAACCCGACAGCACATAAGATTGAAAAGGCTTATTTTTTAATAGCTTAAATTATATATTTTAAATACGGGGGTGTCAAACTTTTTAAACGCTGAACCAGGGCAACTTTATTTAACCCGAATTCGACATAAATTTTAGCTCTTCCCCTCTTTGGCAAAGAGGGGTTAGGGGAGATTTAAAAGTCATCATCTCACAAACTTTCCCTTCAAAATCCCCCCTGACCCCCCTTTGTTAAAGGGGGGAACTTGACCCACAATCTTATAGAGACATTATTTCAATAGGTTACTTACATATCTTATTGAACTCACGTTATCTAAGTTCTTTTGTGCAGTCAGGTCCTCAGACCTGACTGCGGTTTTTTATTATTGACATATTAATCTATTTGATATACAGTTTATTTGGTTATTTTAGTATCCCCTAAATCGCGTTTAAGTGTTTCGAAGGGCCGCGATAGTTTCTGTTTGTTTTTTGGTATCGTTCACTTTAACAAGGGAGGGCAGGATCATGAGTAAAAGTCGTTTACGGGTAGTAGCAGTATCTTTTATGGCGTTGGCGCTGTTTCTGTTTTCTATACCGGTAACGGTTCAGGCTACGGATGTGTGCGGGCCGATCTTTGTGGATACCACCTGGACACTGGCCGGCAGCCCTTATATTGTTACCTGCGGGGTAATTGTGAAACCGGGGGCCACCCTGACTATCGAACCGTCGGTAGAGGTGAAGTTTGACGGCCCCTATTCCCTTCAGGTAGACGGTACTTTACTCGCCCAGAGCGCCGCGGGCAACGAGATTACCTTTACCTCCAATCAGCTATTCCCTAATCCTGGAGACTGGGGCTGTATCCACTTTGCCGCCGACAGTCAGGGCCTGCTGGAATACTGCCGGATCGAGTATGGCGGCTATGGCGACAAGGGTGGGGTATTTATTGACCACTCCGGGCCGTCGGTTAACCATTGTATGATCACTCAAATTTCCTCTACGGCTGGAATTTATACCTATTATGCTGATAATCCGTATATCGCCAATAATACCATCAGAGACAATCCTGTGCGTGGGATTCTATGCGACTATGGTTCGGCAACCATCTCCGGCAATACCATCACCCGCAATACCTCCTCTTCTGATCGCGGGGGGCTTTATTGTAGCTCTGTTACGGTAACCATCTCCGATAATACCATCACCAGTAACACCGCCTCTGGTCCTGGCGGGGGGCTTTATTGCTACTATGGTACGGCAACCATCTCCAA
>QIEW01000404.1 GCA_003230535.1 bacterium | reverse complement strand
TTAACTAAGGAAGCCGGCAACTGGGTATTATTATCTTCTATTATTTCTTTTACAACGTGGGCTTTATTTTCACCTGTGACTAAAAATATTACATTTTTTGCGCTGTTGATTACCGGCAAGGTAATGCTTATCCGGTGATGTTTCACCTTACCGCCGCCAACCGCCACAGCCAGGCGCCTTGCCTCTGAGAGGGCCGGCGCCGCCGGAAATAGGGAAGCCGTATGTCCGTCTTCCCCTATCCCCAACATTATCAAGTCAAAGGAAGGCCATGCTCCTTTAGGTAATTCAAAAAAATCTTTTATGTTTTTTTCGTATTTTTTAGCTGAAATTTCCGGTGTGCCTTCTTCCGTTGGAATGGCATGAATATTTCTTTCAGGTAGATTGACGCTCCGGAGGAGACTTTCTTTTATCATACGGAAATTGCTGTCTTCATGCTCGACCGGCACATACCGCTCGTCTACTATAAAGAGATGCGTTCTATCCCATGATAAATTTTGCCGGCCGCCCAGTTTCCGATAAAAATCAGCAGGGGTTTTACCCCCTGAAAGGGCGGCGGTAAAGCGCCCTCTTTTTTCTATAGATTGCCCCGATATCTCAATCCACCTACCCATGGCAAAAGCGGCCGCATCTTCAGGCGTTTCAAGCACAAATACCCTGTTGTACTGAACCATTTAATTTCCCTTAACCCGTTTAATCCATAACCCGAATAATTCTATAAACACGCTTCCGCTGGTCGCTTCCATAGCGGGAGTTTTCGGTGATTTGTATAAGCCATTTTGTTTTTTGACCGTTATTTTATAAGTAGCTGTATTCAAATAGCATTGTCAATGTTTACCGTGGATTTATGAATAATCCGGGTTAAAATGCTCATGTATTATAAGCAGGTGATTTAGTTTCTTAATAACCGCTTTCAACTGTTCCACATAACAAGCAGTCTTATATAAGTCATGTTACGCAAACCTATAATCCTGCCCGTAAAAAAGGATTTTAACCACCGAGAACGCAGAGGTCACAGAGATTTAATAATTTTAGAATTCATTGAAAAAGAATTGTTTTCGCCTCTGTGCTCTTTGTGTCCTCTGTGGTTAATTATTCTGGGCTTTTTGGTAGATCGTTTATCCTTGCGTAAGGTGAGTTATATGATTCCGTTAAAGTATGGCTGGCCGTAAGATAAAGATGATTTATGTTCCTTTTCTCTTCCTTGAGGACATTATGTCTAATACCATCAGTGTGGAATTTTGGGATATAGTAACATGCCAATAAAGGGGACATTGTTAGGGAAGCGTTTACGCCAGCTCTTTTTTCTTTTTTAAAAAATATATCATGGTAGGTGGCTTTGTGGTAATGTGCTGTCAAAACCTTAAATTTGTAGAATCTGCTTGACACTACTAATGAATTCCTTATAATCATATTAGTTAACCTGCCTTGCTTTATGTAAACTTTATATAAAATAGATTTTTTATATTTAGATATAGGTGTAATTTCCCTGACTAATGTCTATCTGGTTTAGATTTATTTTAGCTGTTTTAGGTACTTGGAGAATAACCCATTTAATTAATAAAGAGGATGGCCCATGGGATGTGATAGTCAAGTTACGGCAAAAATCAGAAGACGGAGTTTTGGGACAGATGATGGATTGTTTCAAATGTACAAGTCTTTGGACAGCAATTCCTTTTGTTTTTTTTATTGAGGGGAATATTATTGAAAGAATTGTTTTATGGTTAGCTATTTCAGGAGCTGCTATCTTAATAAATGAATTAATCAGTGAACCGTTAATAATAGAGCAAGGGGAGAATGAGGATGGGTTGTTGCGGACAGAAGAGAGCCAAAGTGACTACGATTCCAAAAACTAGAGGCATAGCAAACAAAGCGGAAAAGGAGATATCTCCCCAAAAGGTTCGTGTAACTTATGTGGGTAATAATTCATTAACAGTTCATGGAACATTTACCGGAACACAATATTATTTTTCGCCTCAAAATAGAACCCGATTAGTTAATATAAATGATAGTCATACTATTGTTGGAAATCGTTATTATAATCGTTATTTTCGTTTAATTAATGGAAGGTGAATTATTTGGTTTTTTAGTAAGCCGGCAAAGCCGATAATAAGCCAACAGACGTGTTAAGAGGCCGACATTTTCCGTTGTTGATGCAGATAACATTGACCTAAGCTAGTAATCAAGTATGTCATAAGCCGTTGGAAGTGAGGGTAAAGCCGAAAATGACAGCAGTTCTTGAAACACTGTCACGGAGTCTTTCCAAGCTTTTTCATGTAATAAGCTTCTTCCATGAATATGTATAAATATGTAAGGGACTTGGAAATATTCAATATACCGTTTTAGGATGAAAAGTAATCTTTTTTAGGAGGTGTCAGATTCAGGAAATCTGACACCTCCTAAAACCGCAGTCAGGTCTGAGGACCTGACTGCACAAAAAAAAGCACAAAAAAACCACAAACGCGTACTTTAAAATGTTCTAAATCCCTAATATGCACCCTTCTGATTTGTCTATATGGGGGAACGGGCCGCCTCCCGCCTCGAATTAAGTGGTCGATGGCCCGTACCATAACCCATTAATAGACACGCCGGTCATCCTATGGCTCTTCTGTTTCCTCTTCCTCGCTTCCTACCGGACAACAGCGATATTCCTGCGCTTTATCCAGCAGTTCGATTTGACGCTGGAGCATTTCGTTTTCGAGACGCTTACGTTCGAGATCCAACCATATTTCCTTCTCAAGCGCGGGCTCACAAGTCTGGCAATTATCCAAACATCCCTTTACGATAACTCCGGGGGTCGGAATGACTTCCTCCCTTTCCCAGGATAGCTCCGCCACGATTCTCTCGGTAGGTTTTCCAGTCTTCTCATTAAGTATACCAGCCGCCGCGAGATCTCTATCCACTGCTGCAAGCGCTGCTTTGCGGAGTCCGGGATTTATTGGCTCGCGAGCTATTACAGCGGCATGGTAGAGGAAAGCCCCTTGGGCAAGTCCTAATGGAGACATCTCCGCTTGTCGGCGCTCTGCGGCACTGGTGCGGGCTATTTGTTCGACCTCAAGACGGTTTTTGCTTGTGGCTAGGATAGATTGCGGCACTACCATGACCCGGCCGGTTGTATCAAGAGATGGCCGTTGGTAAGCGCCCGTCGGAGATGCTGGATCCTCAATCCGCCGCTCGATCGCTACAAGCTTGAAGCGAATTATCTGAAGCTTGTTAATCTTGCGGAACAGATATGTTATCGCACTGCATTTATTGGGGTTACGATAAGTCCGTGATGAAGATTCGTAATGTGCTTCGGACTCACCCTCCGCATGCGTTCTCCGTTCTACTTCTCCGACAGCGGTCGCGCTTTTTGCGCGTACACCGGCCGCAACGTACATTGACGCAGATTCGGCATGTCGGGATAAGCTGCGGCTAAACTCATGGGTTGACTCTGCATCGTAGCTGCCGCCGCCGCCGCCGCCGCCAATACTGAAGATCCCAAAAAGGTTGATACTCGCTCCTCCCCCTCCTTCGGCCCAGGATTCCTCATAGGTGGAGGAAGAGGATCCACTTTCGTTGATTGTCAGATCACTCATCGCCTTTGCCATTCCCCAGGTATAGAATGATTCCTCTGATGTTGTTTCGTGACGATAGGACAGTTTCGACTCGCTATCGTAAGACCAGCGTGTGTGGCGATCGCTCGAGAAAATCCGTACCTGCTCGCCAGGCAAGAGTGTCGTAGAATAGATTGGATCCCCTATCACGAGCGGGCCGGAACAACGTTCGATTTGGAAATGGAGCACAACTTCAACCTGAACGGATTCCTTATTGCCACCAACTTGCGGCCTGAAAGGCAAGCGATAGCGAAAGTTTAGTGTGTCACATACGGGTTGCTGCCTGAGTTCCGGACAGCATTCCAATTCCGATACCTTTGCTGTAGCATTTCTCTCTTCCGATACCCTTTCTCTAGTATTTTTCTCAGCCATTTATCAACCTCCTAATCTTGAAATATTAACAGCTTGACCTTCTTTGTTGGCATTTGAAAAAACCTGGAACTTAAATTGCCGTTACTTAATAAGCATCACCTCCTTCTTTACCCGAACAATTCGGGACTTATAACACGCTCGGAGTTGGTCGCTTCCATCGCGGGAGTTTTCGGTGATTTGTATGAGCCATTTTATTTTTTGACCGTTATTTTATAAGTAGCTGTATTCATATAGCATCACCAATGTTTACCGTGTATTTATGAATAATCCGGGTTTATTTCTCTGGAAATAACAAACATTTTTCACTTTTCCCCCGAATTCTCCTATTATAAAAACCGCTATGCTATAAATAGCAATATTAATTGATATACTTATCTGATCTAATTGTCAAGATCTAATTTCAGTAAAGTTCCCCCATTTTTTAGTGGGGATGTCATAGGTGAGTACGGAATAGGCAATAAATACCAGGTGAGAGTAGTGCCGAGCGCCTCCACCGCTCCGCTATCTCCACCAAAAACAAAAGACTAAATATATCCACAGGACTAGCACGCCAAGCATCAAGTGCAGCTTATACCCAATACACGTTTCCTTATATCCTTATAGCATTCTTCTTGCAGCCTACGTCGCAGGCGGTGGAAATATCGGAAAGACCCTAGGCAGGTGCCAAATTCCATTAGAGGACTTTTTTACGGGCTCTTCAGGAGAATCTGTGGGTAAGGATTGGTTCCGGCAAATTGCCGGGTGTGTGATACAAGGCGGTTTGCAGGCATTCCACCGATCTAAAGCCGAAAGCATATCTCATAGTTAGTTTCGCTTTGAGGTTCATGCCTTCTGCTGCTTCAGAGGAGGCGCTTGCCTTCCGCCTCAAACCAGTTAAGAATGAGCGGTTTATGTTTGCGCAACATGCGGGCCGCTTGTTTCATAGGTTTGTAGTTTGGTTTTCAGGGTTCTGGTAATCCAGTCGTCCAGTAATTTTTCGGCCTCTTTTGCGGCTCTTGTATTCCCAGAAACGTTGAAAATCCTTCCGCATCAGATATGCCTTAACCGAGGCCTTAACCGAGGCCAGGTTGATTTTGAGAATCTCCCCCAAGCGGGCGGTTTGCTTTTCGCTTAACCTGGCCGGTCGCTTCAACAGCAACCAGCAGCTCCTTACCAGCACATTGGGTTGACCGGTGCCTCCTCCAGCTTTTTGACTTCCTCCCGGCGGATTGTCTATGAACCAGGCAGATTACTGATTGAGATACGCTTTAGTAGTGTGCTATGTTAAGGTTGAATATTATTGGAGAAATAGGACCCGAGAGGAAGGAAGCCTGTGCTCGGGTTCCACAGAAACGGGGAAGTTTGTGACCATGAAGGTGCTTGCTAATCGAAGCTTCGGCGTTATTTGGCGCGGTCTTGTTCTCGGTGTGCTTATTCTGTGCCTGACCGCAATATCTTGGATTGTTTTTGAGGCTCTGACGGAGGTGAATCTACCACTGCCCTCTACTTTCGGCAACTTTGACCGGGTCGTTAAAATGCTGGGGGAAGCCCCCTCTTCTGCTCGATTTTCTTTTGCGGTAGTAGGTGACACGAGAGGGAATGGCACCTTTGAAACCATAATGGAACACTTATGGGAAGAACCCTTAGCTTTCTTAGTGTTGCTGGGAGACTGCACCCAAAGACCGCTTCCAGCCGATCATAACTACTTCAGAATGAAGATCGTTACTGAACTGGCGACTTCATATCCCACATTTTATGTGGCAGGTGACCACGATATCCGCCCGGGTTGTTTTACTCAGGAACAATTCGAACAGTTTTACGGCCCAACCCAGTTTTATTTCCGTTATGGCGGCTCATTATTCATTTTTTTGCGGGTTTTGCCCAGGAAATATTGCGGAGTTATCGTCAAAAGCGATTTACAGGATAATGATTTATTTTTCAAGTTGGTTAAAGAAAAAATAATTAAAAGTAACAGCAGAAACAGTGACTACGCCTTTTTTGATGATGATATAGCTGATGAGAACCAACTGAGAGAGCGTCTAAGGCGAGCAGGCATTACTGATATGGAACCAATTTTAGCTGTTTGGCGGCGGTCTGATAATTCTATGGAAGAAACATTGACTTTTTTGGAAAGGGTATTGCAGGCCGAGCGGCAGGAAGCCAAGCGGGTGTTTGTGTTTCAGCATGTACCTCCTCCCGTAACAAGAGAGTTCTCTTTCGATGATATTAAGCAACCTCAAAAATTGATAGAAATCTTTGACAGGTTCAAAGTAAACTATGTTATCGCAGGTGATTATCATGGCTATGTGAGACTTTCAAAAGTAGATACCAATTACATCGTATCTGCCGGCGGAGGGGCTGAACTTAGAAAGAACAAGTATGGCGCTTTCTTCCACGCATTAGTTATCACCGTAAACCAAGATGAGGTAACGGAGAAAATATTACTGGTGCCTCATAAAACCAATATCGAAAATGTGTTGGAATATTTAATCATCGCGCGCCTGTGGCCGTGGGTAGAGCAGCGCCGGTTTCTGGCCGGGCTTGTCTTGGCGGTGATGCTCTTCTCTACCGGCGGAATGGTATGGGAGCTGCGGAGATATTGGAAGGCGGAGCAAGTCACCTGATGATCGCTGATTTAACCTAAAGTCGCCGGAAAGCGATGAACCGCATAAACGAAGCAGACTCGCCACCAAACTCTCTCCCAAGCGGCAGAAGCTGGAACCGTTTCTTCAAACAGTTTCAACTGGATGTTAAGTTTTGGCTGTTCTGCCTTATCCTGCTGGAACTCTTCAGACTCGCCTTCATATTTTATTTCAGGCAGCAAATCAATGAATCCAGCACCTATGTTGATATTCTGGCCGTAGTACTTAACGGGCTGCGGTATGACCTCATGGTCGCCGCCTACTGGGCGCTCCCGCCCTTGTTAGTGAGTATTACCTGCGGATTCGCGGACCTGGTAAAAGTAGCGAATCGCTTGAGAATGGCCGTCGGAGTTGCATTCACCATTGTATCGGCGATCCTTTTCCGGGTTGCCCTGGGATTTTTTGAAGAGTTTAACGATGTTTTCAATCATTGGATTTTTGAGCTATATTACGACAACCCCCGAACAATATTTACCACCGTCGCCTCGCAATACAACCTTCTTGGGGCGGCTATATTCATGGCCGTAGTTGTGGTTACCGGTGTGTCGGCGCTGATGAGTTTTTTAAGATATGAGTTTGTGTCCGAAGATAATTCCGCCCAACATCTCTCAACTGTACCACGCAAGGCGGGCGTCAGCCTGGTGATCGCCCTGCTATTTGTCGGCGCCCTAAGAGGGGGGTATGGCAGCCGTCCGGCTCAGCGTAAGGACGCCGCCGTAACCAGAGACGGTTTTCTCAACAAGGCGGTATTAAACCCCTATGCCGCCCTGCGGTATGCTCTCAAGGAACACCTGCGTTTGATGGGCTCCCAGGGGTTGGCTGTGTACCTGCCTGATGAGGATATAGTTGGGGCGGCGAGGTACGCATTCTCCAAGGATGAGCCCCTTAATGATCTGGACGCCTATATGCTAAAACACGCTCAGGGGCATAAGAATCAGCCCGCCCGCCATATCTTTTTGATTATTATGGAGAGCTATGACACCTGGCCGCTCCTGGGGAAATACAGTTCTCTAAAGTTGACCGAAAGGCTCAAAAAACTAGCTAAGAACGGACTGTATATTGAAAATTTCCTGCCGGCCTCCGATGGTACAATGAGTTCACTGGCGGCCATTGTCACAGGTCTGCCGGATGCCGGGGTATATACCGACTACCGTCAATCCGCCAAAACACCCTATCCCTCTTCTATTGCCGATACATTCCGGCGTCTGGGTTACAAGACCAGGCTGTTTTACGGCGGGTACCTGAGCTGGCATCGGATCGGTGATTTTTTCAGCGCCCAGGGGTTTGAGGAGGTATACGGCGGAGCGGACATAGGAGAATGGATTTCCACCAATGAGTGGGGGGTGCAGGATGAACATCTGTTCAGTTTCGTTTCCGATAAGGTCACAACCCAGCTTTAACTTGATTCTCTCAACTACTTATCATCCCCCTTATGATATAGATGTGTTCTCAAGAGGATATTCTGTGAGGGAGGTTCCAGAGCAAATCAGCCGGCTTGCAGATAAGCCGGTGGACTTGAATGTCCTGGGACACCTGTGGTATGCGGACAAGTGCCTGGGAGATTTTGTCGGCAGGATGGAAGGCAGGCTCAATCTGGCCGTATTTGCCATTACCGGAGATCACTCCGGGCGGAAACACATCCAATCCAACCCGGGTTTCTTTGAGAGATCAGCCGTCCCGCTTGTTTTGTACGGCAGGGATGTGCTCCAAGGCATCCATCTCCCCAAAAATGCAGCGGGCAGCCATATTGACATCTGTCCGACGCTGATCGAGCTGGCGGCGCCACCAAATTTCCCCTATCATTCGGTGGGAAGCAGCCTTCTGGCATCCCGGGAGCGACCAGTCGGTATAGCGCAGGGAAAACTGATCACTTCAGACTTCATATTGGACTTGAGCGGCGTCTCTGCCGTATATCCGCTCCCCGGGAAGAGGCTTCCAAACAACCCGCCGGATTTGAAAGGTTTGAAGAGGCTGCACGACGCCGTCCATGCGATAGCTTGGTGGCGGATCATGCGCGGCTCTGGGATCGCCGCGCAACGCTAGTAGAGCGTTTTGTAAGCTAGTAGGGTGGTTCAAGCGAAGCGGAGTAGCCAAAGGATAGGCGGAACCGGCTTCGCCTTGTTCCGCCCTACTCCGTTGCTTCAGCTTTCGCGGGGATAAACTCCAGCAGGAATCCAGAGGTTTTTTATCGGTCTGATATCCTGGTCAAGCCAGGAATGACAGGCATTATAAACCCAGTTATTTAATCGTATAGGAAATCCCATTTTTGGGGTTCATTAAAACAAGCAGATAAGTTTTTATGTGCTGTCGGGTTCTCAAACCCGACAGGCTGAATGAGTGGCAGGTTTTCTGAACCTGCCACCACCTAAATGGCTATGAAAAATCCCCCTTATCATATAGATGTTTCGGCCTGTCTCAGGCCGAAACCCCACAGGGCGCCGCTGCCCTTAGTACTTTCGGCTTGAGACAAGCCGAAAGATCAGACATACTAGCGTTGACACGATACTAGTGCTGTCTTAACTGCTCTTGGTTGGGATGTCGGACATAATCCAAATTATTCCTGCTATTATGGTATAATATGACAAGGGCAGCTCTATCGTCCGGGGCCTCTCCTGAAGAGAGGCTCTTTTTTTAAGCTATAGGAAATTATAGGAGCTAACACTTGCATACTTACTGTAAACATAACTAAATTAAACGCTTATTATGTTAATGGCTCCAGGCCCTGCCTGGTTTTTTACCAGGCTACTGTAGCATAGGAAATGCAGCAGTATAACCGCTTGAAGAAATTTTATGGGGACATCTGACAGAACCGAAAACAGATCTGTTTGGAAGTCGCAGTTTGGCTTCCTGATGGCTGCTATTGGTTCGGCCGTAGGGCTGGGGAACATCTGGCGGTTTTCATACATGTGCTACGATAACGGCGGCGGGGCATTTCTGGTGCCTTATTTTGTCGCTCTGATAACTA
>QIEW01000398.1 GCA_003230535.1 bacterium | reverse complement strand
CCCTTGATTTTGGGGACCGATAAGGCCCGCTTGAGTAAGCGCCACGGCGCCACCTCTGTAACCGCCTATCGCCAAGCCGGATACTTGCCCTGGGCGATGGTGAATTATTTGGTGCGTTTAGGCTGGGCTTCCGGTGATGATGAGATATTTTCTCCAAAAGAACTCATCAGGAAGTTTAGCATAAAAGGGCTGGGAACGTCGGCCGCTGTCTTTGACCCTCAAAAACTATTGTGGATTAATGCCCACTATATAAGAGAGGAAGATCCTCGACAACTAGCGGAAATACTTATTCCTTTACTGGAGGAACGGGGCCACCGGACAGATGATCGGGAGTGGCTGACGGAGGTGGTTAGGAATTTGCAGTCCCGCAGCCGAACATTAGATGAAATGGCTGAGGGTGCGGAAATATTTTTTAAGGAAGCCGTCGAATATGATCCTGAACCGGCTGAAAAGCTTCTGCGGCCGGAACTTGAAGAGACTTTTGAGGCGCTTGAGAGGCGCTTGCGGTCATTGACTTCCTTCACTCCCCAGGACATAGCCGGTATCTTCCAAGAGATTATCGCCGAAAAAGGATTAAAGCTTAAGGGTTTGGCGCAACCAGTGCGTTTTGCTCTCACCGGACGCACTGTAAGCCCGGGTATTTACGAGACTATCGCCCTCATGGGTAAAGAAAAAACCCTCCGACACTTGTCAGCCGCTCTTCGCTATATTAGTGAGCATAAATCACAAAAGTAGAGAACTGTTGAATTGTATACTACCATGGAAAGTATGCACCATGGCTGGTATCCGCTGTTTGATATCTATTACAGAAATCAAGCTGCAAATATTTCCCTGGAGAACATTCACCTTTGATAATATATATTTTTGTTTATGGCTTAGGAGTATCATTTTTCCATTGTTTATAGTTGCTTTCGTTTAAATCTGCTGGTAAACTTATTATTTGTATTTTATGAAAAAGTTTTCAACCTGGATTATTCATAAATTCACGGTAAACATTAATGATGTTATTTGAATACAGCTAGTTACAAAATAACGGTCAAAAAACAGAATTTTTATGCAAATTACCGAAAACTCCCGCTATGGAAGCGACCAACTCCGAGCGTGTTTATGATCCCGAATTATTCGGGTCGATATTTATTAACTTCGGATTTCTGCTTTCGCAAGGAATGACATAAGTATATGTTTTCTGACTTTTTACGAAACCATCAGTTAAGCTTTGAGATTAATATAGTTTTATCGCTACCTATCAAACGGAGGAGGTATGTTACAAAATAAATTGTTCGGCGAAAAAGCCAGGATAATCTTATTGTTAATCGGTTTAAGTTTAATTTTGCCGTCAGGTTCAAGTGTTTATGCCCAGGGAGTAGGTCCTCCAAAAGATTTCGGCCCTCCATCTACAGACTCTCGAGAGGTTGAGTCAATATTAAATATCCTCATAAAGCAGGAACATGCCTATCGGTTGGCGAGCCCTGACCTTACGGATGAGAAAAGTGAGTTGGAGGAAGAGCTAAGAAAGGCAAATCCTGAATTCCATGTGGTTACCATAATACCCGAAAAGGATAAGGTAAGAATAGAGTTTCAGCGAACTACCCCTAGGGGTCGGGAAACTTTATTTCTAAATACTAACCCCAAAGCTCTCTCTCAGCTCAATAAAGAGAAACCTATTTCAGTGCCTGAGGCTGCCAGTTGGCTGCTTCATCAGGAGCAGCCTTTTATCCAAAAAGTGACGCCAATACAGCAGGGGAATGAGAATTTTATTCAGATTACCTGTAATGCTTCGGTATTGTTTTTTACTCCAGCGGCTGCGCCGGAAACGCCTCCTTCTGAATTTGATCAAGAGGAGGGAGCAAAACCGGTTGAGGAGTCGGAACCCGGTTTCATGGAGAGATTGAAGAGCCGGACGTTAGTGGGATATTACTTTAAGGGTGGGATTTTAATGCACGTTATCCTGCTGACGTCTATAATAGGCTTTGCAATCTTTTTGGAGAGATTCTTTGTTCTCAAGAGAAAAAAAATTATCCCCCCGGCTTTTATAGAGAAAATTATGGAGGTGGCTTCCCGGGCAGATGCTAACTCCACTTCTCACTTCGTTGGTATTATAAATATTTGCAAGACCTCCAAACATAAAGACAGTCCCATTGCCAGAGTGTTGCTGGCAGGAATGAAGCGCCACCATGAAGGATTCAGGGAGATGAAGTTAGCCATTGAGGATGCCAATGTGATAGAAGGAATCTATATGGAAAAGAACATGAATTTCCTGGGATTGCTTTCTAATCTTGCGCCTCTGCTGGGTTTTTTAGGCACGGTTACCGGAATGATTGGGGCCTTTGAGGCTATCGCACGGCTGGCTTCCACCAGACCGGAGGTAGTCGGTGGAGGCATATCGGAAGCTTTAACTACCACTGCGTTTGGGTTATTCATCGGTATACCGCTTTTGGTGTGCTACCATACATTGCAGGCCAAGGTGGAAACTCTGCGTACCGAGATAGAAGAACTGGCGGTGGAAGTGGTGGAGCTGAGCGCCTTTGGGGGGGAGGAATAGTGAAACGGAAGAAAAAAGAGCAGCTATTTCTTAATCTTACCTCTATGACCGACATGGTGTTTCTGCTGCTTATCTTCTTTATTATTGGGACATCATTCACCGGCGAGACAAAACTAAAGATCAATCTGCCGGATTCGAAAGTCGTTCAAGAAGAACAGAAGAAAAAACCAAACAAAATTATTATTGAATTGAGTAAAGATAATCAGATGGTGTTGAATGATAAACTAATAACCTTCGAGCAATTGGATTTACAATTAGGAGAGCTTGCCAAGAAGCATGCTGACAATATAGTGGTTCTCAAAGCTGATAAAGTGGTGGAGTATGGCCGGGTGGTAAAGGTTCTCGGGATTTGTATGAGCCATAACCTTGATAAACTGGGGATGGCGGCTCTACTCGAAAAAGAACAAGCCCAACAACAGATGCAGCGACAAGCTTTTTAACCATATTCCTTTCATAGTCTTATTCCCGCTACAGCGGCTCTCTTAGGTGGCAGATTGAGATAAATGGCCGACAGGGGCAGGGAAAACAAGGTTATTATCATTGGGTTAGGTAATCTTTTGCGCCAAGATGAGGGATTTGGAATATGGGCTGCCCAACGGTTAGTTAACGATAAGCTTCCCCCGGGGATTGAGATAATAGACGGAGGTACAGGAGGGCCTAATTTACTGCCTTATTTTGAGCGTGCCGCTAAACTTATTTTAGTGGATGCGATCGAGGCGGGTTCTGCGCCTGGGACTATCTTTCGCCTGAACCTTTCCCCGAAAGACGACGGTTGTTATTCTCCCCTAAGCCGGCAGCCATTTTCCCTCCATCAATGGAGACTTCTGGAAGTGGTAGAGTTAGCGCAGCTACTGGGTCTTAGGGCAGAGGCGCTGCTGCTGGGAGTTCAGCCTAAGCTGTTAGGCTGGGGAGTGGGGCTTTCTCCGGAGTTGGAAGTTTGTGTGCCGGAGGTGGCCGGACTGGCTTTGGCTGAGTGTGTCAGCCGGGAGGTTAGCCGTTAAACTTTATCCTTCCTATGTTATATCCCCTGTCTTTTTATCTCAGGTCACATTGGTTGAGTTTCTCTGGAAACAGGTTAGTGCACCATTTTGTAAATAACTGGGTTTATAACGGTTGTCATTCCTGGCTTGACCAGGATATCAGACCGACTCGTCTGGGCGTGGGCGCCAGCCGGAGCCTGGTAAAAAACCTATGGATTCCTGCTTTCGCAGGAATGACAAAATGATGCAGGATGAACCTAAAAACCTACGAAACGTTGTACTAAAGCCTGTTTAAAACCCACGGCTTTTTCTGTTTATTTTCAGCAAGTTACAAGAAATTGCTGATTTTGCCTAACCGGTTGATTTTTAAGGGAAATATCCGCTTGGTTTAAACAGGCTTTACTAGGGTGAAAAGCGGATATAGGAGCATATTATATGGGAAACCCTTTCGATGGAGCTATCACATTAATCGGAGGAGGCAGTTGGGGGACCGCTTTAAGTGTTCTTCTGGCTGGCAAGGGATTAAGAGTACGGCTGTGGGTGCATGATCCCCGGTTGGCCCGGAAAATGGCGGCGGAGAGGGAGAATACGGTTTATCTGCCCGGGGTAACGCTCCCTCCCCAAATTACAATTTGTTCAGCGCTGTCGCCGGCTCTGGCCGACAGCCGAATAGCTCTGTTTGTAGTGCCATCGCGCCATCTGAGGGATGTCGCTCAACAGGCTGGGGGGGTAATACCTCCGGAATGCCGGGTACTATCCGCCTCAAAGGGAATGGAAGTAGGCACTCATCGGCGGATGAGTCAGGTATTAGAAGAGGAACTGGGGGATAGGAGGCCGCTGGCGGTCTTATCAGGTCCTAGTTTTGCTAAGGAGGTTGCCCGAGGTTTTCCGGCGGCGGTAGTAGTGGCGGCCGGGGAGCCGGAAGCGGCGCAAGGGCTCCAGCAGATGCTCTCCACTCCCTGTTTTCGTGTTTACACCAGCAATGACGTAGTAGGAGTGGAATTAGGGGGAGCATTAAAGAATGTCATCGCCTTGGCTACCGGGATTTCCGATGGTCTGGGTTTTGGGCAGAACGCCCGCTCAGCCCTGATTACCCGGGGATTGGCGGAGATCAGCCGCTTGGGGGCATTCCTGGGAGCCAATCCGCTAACATTTTTAGGGCTGGCGGGAGTTGGCGACCTGGTACTCACTTGTACCGGTGACCTTAGCCGGAACAGACAAGTCGGACTACAGTTGAGCCGGGGATATAAGCTCACGGAAATCATATCCGGGATGCAAATGATAGCTGAAGGGGTAACCACGGTTAAGGCGGTGTTGGCGCTGGCTCAGCAGAGCAACGTGGAATTGCCGATCTGCACCAAAGTATATCAAGTACTCTATGAGGATAAAGACCCCCGTCAGGCGGTAAATGAGCTTATGGGCAGAACCCTGAAAGAGGAATTTTAGCCTATAGTACGCATATAATACCAAGTACCCATCAAACATCTAGATGAGGTACTTGCAAAACCAGGGCGGTGGCCCTGGCCTACCCTATACGGGTAGTGTTGGGGCCACTGCCCCAACATATAGTATGGCTAACTTCTTTAAAATGACTTTTAGCAAGAGGCTCAGATGTTTCGGCCTGTCTCAGGCCGAAACCAAAGCAGGGCGCCGCTGCTCTTAGCGTTTTCGGCTTGAGGACAAGCCGAAAAATCAAATGCCGAGTTAACGCAGTTATGAATATTGCAAATATAAAAAAGCTGTTGGAGCAGGTACGGGATGGAGATTGTCTCCCCGATGAGGCCATGGAGCGCCTGAGGGATCTGCCGTATGAGGATTTGGGGTTTGCCCATCTGGATCATCATCGCCCGCTGCGGCAGGGTATGCCGGAAGTAATCTTCTGTCAGGGAAAAACTACCGATCAGGTGGTGGAGATAGTCTCCCGCATCCTGGAGGTAAACGGTGAGGTATTGGCCACCAGAGCTGTCCCTGAAATATATCGAGCAGTAGCCAAGGCGTGCCCTCAGGCAAAATACCATGAACCGGCGCGGGTTATTACCATAAGAGACCCTGGACATGCCGGCAAGAAATCGACCATAGGGAAAATACTGGTGGTCTCAGCCGGTACCGCCGATATTCCCATCGCTGAGGAAGCGGCTATTACGGCCCAAATGATGGGAAGTACGGTACGCCGCCTTTATGACGTAGGGGTGGCGGGTCTGCATCGCCTGCTGAGCAAAAAAAGCAGGCTGAGAGAGGCCCGGGTGATCGTGGTTGTCGCGGGAATGGAGGGAGCGCTGCCCAGCGTGGTCGGCGGTTTAGTCGATAAGCCCGTGATCGCGGTTCCTACCAGTGTTGGGTATGGCTCCAGCTTCGGAGGTCTGGCTCCTCTCCTTACTATGCTTAACAGTTGTGCCGCCGGGGTGGCGGTGGTAAATATTGATAATGGATTTGGGGCCGGCTGCCTGGCTCATAGGATAAACCTGTT
>QIEW01000496.1 GCA_003230535.1 bacterium | reverse complement strand
ACCCAATCCTGATGAGATACAATCTCGTTTGAGACAGAACCCGCTGGGATATTCTTTGGCCAACGCACGACACACGGCACGCGATAACCGCCTTCCCAATTGGTATTCTTTTCACCCCGGAAGATTGTGGTTCCCCCATCGGGCCATTCGTTATAGTGAGGGCCGTTATCGGTCGAGTACATCACGATGGTGTTATCAGCGATATCCAAATCGTCGAGTAATTTAAGCAATTCGCCCACTTGCATATCGTGTTCCACCATGCCGTCGGCGTAAAAGTTCTGTCCTGAAATACCTTTATGCTCGGGTTTGATGTGAGTATAAAAGTGCATGCGCGATGAATTAAACCAGACAAAGAAGGGTTTGTCGGCCCTGTCGGCCCGTTTGATGAAATCTTTTGCTCCGGCCAAAAACTCTTCATCCACTGTCTCCATCCGCTTTTTGGTTAACGGTCCGGTATCCTCAATACGACCGTCCGCATAACTGTGAATCACACCTCGCGGGCCGAATTTTTTACGAAACTTCGAAGCTTTTGGATAATCAGGATGTTCCGGTTCCTCCTCGGCATTGAGGTGGTACAGGTTGCCAAAGAACTCGTCAAATCCATGGTTGGTGGGCAGAAACTCGTCCTTGTCGCCCAAATGGTTCTTGCCGAACTGTCCGGTCATATAACCCATTGGCTTGAGAAGCTCCGCCAGCGTGGGGTCTTCAGCTTGCAGGCCTATGTCAGCTCCCGGCAAGCCTACCTTTGTCAAACCTGTCCGCACGGTACTCTGGCCGGTTATGAACGCGGCGCGCCCGGCAGTGCAGCTCTGCTCCGCATAATAGTCGGTAAACGTCATTCCTTCTGCGGCCAGGCGGTCGATGTTGGGCGTCTTATAGTCCATCATCCCCCGGTTGTTGTAGCTGAGGTTCCAATATCCAATGTCGTCACCCCAGATGACCAGAATATTGGGCTTTTGTGTCTGACCGCGGGCCTTCTTGGGAGTGGCAGCCATAATTACTGCTGTGGCAAGAACTGTCCCCACCGCTGCCCAAACTGCGGCTTTTTTGGTTTTACTTGGTAACTGCGACATACATACACACCTTCCTTTCTCTGTGTTTGAGTATCAAAGGTTACACAACATTCCCAACTAAAAAAATTGCGTTTTTATCACCTCCTTTAATCCCTTCTAAGTAACTTCAAATGAGAAAAAATTACTGTTAGGTTTGATTCCACCGCAAAAATCCTTAATCTGTTTTTTAAAAAATGGCAGCGGATACTATCCGCTAACAAGCCTACTTTATCTGTAGTACCTCCAATAACGGCGTTCCCACCGACCCTGAGGGCGGTTTGATCCCCAGGTAGGCCGCCAGTGTTGGGGCGATGTCCGCCGGGTGCACCAGGCGACTGATCCGCTGGGACGGCACGCCCGCTCCCGCAAACATGATTGGTACATAGGTGTCGTAGCGCCAGGGTGAGCCATGAGCAGAAGCAACGGTCAGCCCGTCGAAGTCGTTGATAAACCAGTGCGGCTCGAAAACTACATAGATATCACCGGAGCGTTTCGGATGAAAGTTGTGCAGGATAGAGCGCATGAGTTCAGTGTCCGGCAAGTTGCCTTGGCGCAGGGCGCTGCTCGAGACGGCAAAGGCTACACCCTCAAACTTCACCAGTTCAGCTGCTATGGCGCGCTCCACTTCAGCCTGGTCAAGACCCTTCTGGCTGATAACATCATGATTGAGATACAAATAGGGGTGGAAATAGGTCTGGATCAAATCCTTGCCGATACCGAACTTCTCCTTGAGGGCCTTAATGGCCGGTTCCTTATCCCACTTTTCAAGTTTGACATACTGTGCCTCGAGCCCAAGTTTGTTTAAGTAGCCGGGCACTTCGGGCGCGCCGTGGTCGGCTGAGAGCACAATCAGCGTATTTTTCAGGCCGATGTGCTGGTCCACGAAGGCCAACAATTCCTTGAGGGTGCGGTCCAGGCGGAGGATGTTATCCTCCGTCTCCAGGCTGGACGGCCCGAAGACATGCCCGACATAGTCGGTGGACGAAAAACTGACGGCAAGATAGTCCGGGATGTTGTCCTTACCGAGTTGTTCGTTCTCGATCAGTGCCTTGGCAAAATCAAGCGTCAACTCGTCACCGACCGGGCTCAGGGTCAGGAGAGTGGTGAAATACTTGCTGTCCGCCTTACCGAAAGGATGGGGAAAGGTGCGGCCGTAACCGGGGAAATTGGTCTCCCAGGGGCGATCATCAGCGTCGCCAAAGAGATAGGTAGACTTGTCGTGCAAAAGATCCCAGGTTTTGCCCGCGTATGTATCGACGAGCCTGCGGTTGTTCCATTGCTTCACCCAGGTTGGATACTCATCGTAATAATAGGTACTGGTAACAAACCCGCCGCTTTTCTTGGAGAACCAGAAGGCCTTGCCGGCGTGCCCGGCCATGGATACCGCCCCGCGGTCCTTGACCGAAATACCAAACATCTTGGAGCGGCCGCCAAAGTGGATCGCCAGTTCGTCGCTCAGGGTTGAGACAAGGATCGCTGACGGCGACCGGCCTTCGGTCCCGGCTGCCTTCTGCGTAGGATCGATTTCTGTTGTCTTGTCCACCCCGGCCCCGGCTGTCAGCAGAGGATAGCGGTCATCCTCGATGTTATAGGTAAGCCTTCCGGTCTGGTGATCAAACCATACATTCGCCACCATGCCGTGCACCGCCGGTTCTGCTCCCGTGGCCAGCGTGGCATGCCCCACAATCGTCTCCGTGTTGGCATGCTGGTAGTGGGCATTGTTGTAAACTGCGCCCTTTTGGAGCAGATAGCGAAACCCACCGTCCCCCAGACGCTCCAGGTAGCGGTATGGCAAATCCCCGCGGAGTTGGTCAACGGTGATCTGCAGCACAAGCCGGACATTTGTGCCGGTTTCAGCCTCTGCGCTCACCCATCCCGGCAGAACCAGAAGAAAGGCGACGAGAATAAAGGTCAGCCTTAAAGAACTTCGCTTCAGTTTCATAGCCTCTCCTCTTTAAGTGCAAATTTCAACAAAAGTTTGATTTAGCATGGATAGTAACTCCCTGTAAATTAAGTGATTAAATTTTTACAAAACCATATTTAGTGCCTACAATGTCTTGCCGTCTTCTTCACATTCTTTGATTTGCAGCACGATGACATGTATTATCAATTACGTCATATATATAATATATAACATAATAAATATCTCAGATCAAGTATTATATGGGTATTATTCACGCCTGCATATTGGGCCGATAAATCATCTATCATATTGATAAATAACAGTAATCGCATCATCGGAAATCAAACTTCCGTTAACAGGCGCAGGACAGGCTATGTTATTAAGTTATTAAAGAAACATATATTACCCTTGTGGCCGGATGTTAATTGTGCTAAAAGCTTATAAGTTGAGTTGCTTCCGGAAAAACCGTTTATGACCGGTCAACCAGGATGGGGACATGAAGAAAGATATTGACCAATCAGCCGGGGCTCGCCTCTTGCTTACTGCGGCTTGTTTTGTAATCGTGGTTGCCGGAATGCGTGTGGCCGGGCCCATTTTGGTGCCATTCTTATTATCGGCGCTTATAGCATTTATCTGCTCAGCGCCTCTATTTTGGTTACGGCGAAAGGGGGTTCCCACGGCGCCGGCGGTGTTGATTATCGTAGCTGGAATTATAACGATTGGGTTGCTGCTGGGTATATTGGTGGGAACATCCCTGGAAGACTTTGCCATAGCTTTACCTTCCTATCAGGCTCGCCTGGAGGAAGAAATGGTCGGTTTGATTGTCTTACTTAGGGGCTATGGTGTGGATTTATCATCCCAGAAGCTGTTTAAGTATTTTGAGATAGGTAAAATTATGCAAATGGCCGCAAGCATGTTCAGCGGATTGGGCGGGATGCTCGCCAATACATTCTTGATATTACTGACGGTGATTTTTATTCTGCTGGAAGCATCGGGGTTTCCTGTCAAGCTCCGAGCTGCTTTCGGCGATACGGAAAAATCGCTCGCTAATTTAAAGAGGGTAACTGAGAGCATCAAGTATTATCTGACGATCAAAACAGCGACAAGTCTGGCAACCGGGCTCTGTATTGCGATTTGGCTTGCAGTGCAAGGCGTCGACTTCCCAATCTTATGGGGATTGCTGGCATTTCTGTTTAACTATGTTCCTAGCATTGGCCCGATTATTGCCGCTGTTCCGGCTGTTCTTCTGGCATTTATTCAGTTGGGGATAGGCCCGGCATTATTTGCAGCGCTGGGATATGGGGTGGTTAATATTGTTATTGGCGGGGTGATTGAGCCGCGGGTCATGGGTCGCGGAGTGGGGTTGTCGACACTGGTTGTCTTCATTTCTCTAGTTTTTTGGGGATGGGTGTTTGGCCCGGTGGGGATGCTGCTATCCGTCCCTTTAAGTATCACCCTGAAGATTGCTTTAGAGAACAATGAAAATACGCATTGGATAGCAATCCTGCTAGGATCGGAAGAACCATAATCAAGATACAAGGAATTTCCTTTGCTATGGTGTCAGGAGTTACCTCCTGACACCTACCTGCTAATAAAAGGTTATCATAGTATGATGGCTGTCAGGTGGTAACACCTGACAGCACCTAAAGGTCCGCACCGTAAGGTGCGCTAAGTTCTAATGTTTAAGACGCCAGGTGGTTCCCGTTTGGGGATGATCCTCCAGGAGGATATCCAGGTCTGCCAGCTGGTTACGTATCCTGTCGGCGGCGTCCCAATTGCACTGCTTGCGGGCGCAATTCCTAAGGTGGATAATATTATCTAGGGGATGCTCACAAGGATTTTGAGGAGAGCCGGTTGCTTGTGATGCCCAATCGGCTATTTCCGGCAGTTTTTCCATGATATTGTCGGGAATGCCGCTGATCATTTGATCATAACCGGTTTTAAAATCCAGGGTTAAGACGCCCCCCCAATGCAGCAGTTGATCTCTGGCTGCCCTGAGGATTTCCCCGCCGCCGCCCGCTTTCTGAAGAAAAATATTTGTTTCCCTAGCCAGCTCAAACATAGCCCCCAATGCGGCGGCTGTGTTGAAGTAATCATCCATGTGCCCTACGAATTGCTGTTTAGACTGGTCGATCTTTGACTTAAGCTCAGTTTCCAACTTGATGTTGCCGGGGCCTTCTCCA
>QIEW01000309.1 GCA_003230535.1 bacterium | reverse complement strand
GGTAATTCCATAGAAAAACCTTCCTGTTCCGATAATTATCCCTAAATAAAATTGCCGTTTTACTTGATTGATCTTATTTTAACAGGAATTCTGCTAAACCGACAAAAAAATAACAGGAATTATTCCCAAGAAAAACGGGTCTAAAATGCACAATGAAAACAGTAAGTTTTCTGTTAAGATGGGGAATAATGGGAGGAAGAAAGGTATCTTTAAATATAGGGTAATCAAAAACAAATTGATAAAGAATAAAGGAGGAGGATAAGGTGTATATTAATAAATCATTTAAGGGGGACTTTGGAAATGGTGGAAATAGGTAAAAGAGTTAAGGGGATGCGAAAACTAAAAAATATGTCGCAGATAGAGTTGGAGAAAAGGACGGGAATTAAGCGGGAATATCTCTCTAAAATTGAGAACCAGGAGCTTAAGAATCCAACCTATCGCACTCTATGCAAGTTATCTGATGGTTTAGGTATTCCTCTTCCAGAACTGATAAGTGAAAATACGGAAGTTAAAGCTGTTCGGGAACCGGTGTTTGAGATGATAGCTCCAAAAGATTGGTCTGAGCAAATTGACAATACATTAAAAGAAGGCACTTTTACAGTGGTTCCAGTAATAAGCCAGTCGCTGGCGGTTAAGACGCCGGAATATATTCAGGATAAGCAAATAGAGGAATTTGTTTTCCTGCCGGCGGAATGTTTAGAGCCCACCTTGGATAGCGGTCGATATCGCGGGATTAGGCTTGGCGCTGATGATGAGAGTATGGCCCCCTGTTTCAGGCCGGGATCATTGGTGGTGCTGGATTCTTATCGGCGTGATCCCCGCGTGTTGGATAGAGAGATGGTTATCTTGAGAGATAAAGAGGATAACTGTATGGTCCGAGAGATCAGAATGGAAGGGAAAACTATAATTGCCATCCCTTTGGCCATCCGGGATTATCCTCCCTTGCTCCTCAATAACAGACAAAATTTAATTCTGGGAAAAGTGATCTGGGGTGGTGGAAAGTTTAGTTAACAGCTCTCTTTTTAGATAAAATAGGTAAAAAATTTCACGATGACAAAGCGGTCTGATTAGCTAGGTGTCCAACCGGCAATGGCGGCGGGATTAACGTCCTGCAAATCAATATAATCGGATTATTTATGGACAGGAACAGAAAGAGCGGAGCCTGTTATGTTCCAATTTTTAGGCGGTGTTCCTCTGGAATGGTTGTTTGTGGCGGAGGAGCTGATATTCTTCATAATTTTAAATCTGCTGGTGTTCAGCATCTTCTATTTTTATGGCCATGCAGCGGAAATTTACAGATATTTAAAGGGCGGTTTTGGATGGCTCTTGCTGGTGGTTGTGACATTGGGCTGGAGTTTTTACGGTTCATTTTATGCTGACAATACGGTGGTAGAGCATATTGTCCTGAATATGGGATTTTTCGGGATGGTAATTTTAGGAGTAAGCCGGATGGGGAAGTTCCAGGAAAATCTTTATCCCCCTCAGTTGTTAATTCTGGCGGATGACTCTCCGAGCAATCAGATGGCCGCTCAGATACTGGAAGCGGACAGGACTTATTATAAAGTAGTTGGAATTGTGGATACAAACCCTCAGATGGTAGACAGAGAGATCCAACATGCCAAGGTGCTGGGGAAACCTGATGATTTGCAGCGGATAATCCAGACCCATAATGTAAAGATGATCGTGGTAGCTCTGCGACAGCGCAGGGGAAAGATGCCGGTCAGGGCGCTTCTTGATTGCCGGGTTAGCGGAGTAAAAGTAGTCGAGTTCCCTGAGTTTTATGAAAAACTGACCAGGAAGCTTCCCCTTTCATATCTGCTGCCTTCCCGGTTGATTTTTAGCCGCGGGTTTAGCCGCCATCCACTCCGGAATTTGATAAAACGACTGTTGGATGTGGTTGTAGCCAGCATATTATTGATAGTATGCGCCCCGTTAGGGTTAGCCATCGCATTACTGCTGAAGCTAAAGGGGAAGCCAATTTTCCAATATGAACAGAAAACAGGCCAGGATGGGCGGCAATTTAAACTGGCTAGTTTCTCTGCTGACACAAAAGATTGTTTGGGAGAGTTTCTCAGAGGTACCGAACTATTTCGTTTGCCCCATCTGTTTTCTGTTTTGGCAGACAAGATAAGCTTAGTTGGACCGGAACTTCAAACCTTGGAGGAGGTGAGAGATACCGGGAAGTTTATCTGTAGTTCCATCATTTCGAAGTTAGCTAAACCGGGACTTTGGAGCTGGGCATCTATAAATCTGTTACCCGGCGCGCCCTGTTCTTTGCAAGAGCGTTTATCTTATGATTTGTATTATCTTAAACATGCTTCAATAATTTTTGATTTAGAAGTCATTGGGAAAGCTATCCAGAGCTTGATCTTCCCTAAGCTGTTAATTATCAAGACCAGTATTGCAAGGGGTAAATAATCCATGAACACAGAAAAAGTTGATTTTTGTATTAAAGATATTGAAGAGAGAATCTTACTCCCCCTCAATGAGATTCTGGTATTGTCGTATGGGACGGAAGTCTATCGTCAGATATTACTCAATATTGAGCGAATAATCCATGATCTGGAACGCCGACGGTTGCTTACTAAGATCTGGCAATAGCGGATAACTTTTGCCTGCCGAGGAACTTGTCTCTGGAGGAGGTTGTCCTGTCCATCATATCTCAGCCCGCCTGGTCTCCCTGCCGGCCATTTCACCTTGACCAACAGTCATAATTTTAGTAGTAATTGTATCTATCAAAAGGAGCCGCTGTTTTCTTGTTATATGAGACACAATGTCATTAACTTAACCTGAGTTCGACATAAGATAATTAAGTAACTTACTGAAAAATTTTTTTGTGCTGTCGGGTCCTCAGACCTGACAGCCATTAGGGGAGGGTGTCAGGTTTCCTGAATCTGACACCACCTGAATCGTTGGGTTTTGCTCCGCTCAACCCAATCTACATGAAAGTCCGCACCGATAGGTGCGCTTTGTTCGATAAATATACCACATAATAATGTTGGCATGACGCTAACCCCTCTTTACTTTAGCTACAAGCTGAGCCTTTTCTGTCAGTTGCCGATAAAACAAGCCATTTAATAGCTGGATAAGGATGTAGGCGCCTCTCTCCAGGCCAAAATATTTCTTTAGCTTCTCTACAAGGCTAAGGAGGAAATAATAATATTTCTCGCCTTGCAGGTTATATTTCCGCGTATAGTCCAGCTCGACAGATACAAGCCCGACCTCTTGTAAAAGCATTTGAAATGACCTCTCCGTAAAGCTATGGAGATGATCGTCCACCAACTTGTATTTGCGCTTCAATTCAAGGTAGTCCATATTCTCCAGGTCTTCGGCAGGAACATCAGCCAAAGTTCGGGGCAAGTATTCCTCCAAGGGGACGGTAAAGACTGCTACCCCTTCCGGCTTTAAGATCCTCACCACTTCTTTTAGGAGATCCTTGGGCTGCGGCAGATGTTCTATGACTTCAGAACAGATGAGCCGAGAAAACATCTGCCCTCTGAAAGGGAGTTCCGTTACGCTGCCACAGGCTGTTTGCAGGCCTTTTTTCCTGGCTCGTCGGATACGGGTCAGAGATAAATCTACACCATAGACAGCCTTCACTTTGGTGATTATCTTTCCAGAAATACTTCCGTCACCGCACCCTAAATCAGCGATTACATCCCCGGATCCGGCGGAGAGCAAAGCCAGAACTTTGGTTCGCCGCTCTTGTCCCGGGGGATATAGATAATAGAAACATTCATCATCATAGACCGCCAGGTTCTCATAAAATTTCCTGAGGCGCTTCTGTAAGCCGGGGGTATTTTCTCCCTGAATCACCTTATTCTCCCGAGGTTACCCGAACCTTCAGGGCCTAAGACTCTAGTATTGATAGAACCGATTGCCGTCCCGAAGACTACACCTAAAATAAGCGAGGCATACAGGAGGGAAGCTTGGCGGACAGCCTGAGAGCGGGTAAGATGTCTAATCATCAATAGTAAAGATAAGGTCTGTTATCTATCGGATGTATCCTTGCTTTCTTTAACCAATCACATAACTTTAACGATTCAAGCTTTGGCGGATATTAGCTGTGATCCCGAATTATTCGGGTGATAGGTGTTTCTGAATTACCTGTTATACCTTATTGCAAGGATAATGGCAAATAGAAATGAAGCAAAAACTACTAAAAAAGCCTGTCGAACAAGTCACGGATCGCTTGGAAACGATATTTAGGCGCAGGACAATCGAAGTAATCCCTAATGGTAGTTTCAATGCTGGTTCCTTCCCGGCTGGTTACGGCAGTAGCCGCGACCTACTCTAGAGTAAAGCCCCCTCCATTGCTTTAGAGTAATTTTTAGCTTGACTAGTTAGATGAAAAGTGTAATAATTCAAATAGTTTTTCATGACAGTTCGTATTATTTTTCTAAATGGGGGAGCAGGTTTCTTCCTGATTAACTTGCAAAAGTTTAAATAAACCTTTATCCTTTAAAAGAGGGGGGTGTGTTTAGGGACTTATGTCTCTTAAGAACACAGAAGCAGTGGTATTATCTCAGTTGCGATTGGGAGAAGCGGACCGAATTATAACCTTTTTATCTCCCCAATTAGGCAAGTTTAAGGGCGTAGTCAAAGGAGGTCGTAGTTTAAGATGTAAGATGTTGGCCAGTACCATGCCCTTGACGCAGGTGGCGGTGTGGTTTGTCGAGAAAAGAACCTCAGGTTTACACCTAATAAGCCAATGTGATATAATAAATCCATTCCGGACGCTTAAAGAGAACCTGCATAAGCTGGTTTCAGGGCTGTACCTTACAGAGTTGGTCGAAGTAGCTACCTGGGAAGTGGAACCTGATGAAGGGTTATTTGAGCTTCTGTTGTGGGGTTTGGGGTCATTGGCAGCGGGGGAGCGCCTCCAGGCGGTATTGCGGATTTTTGAGATCAGATTGGCCGTCCTCTTAGGTTATGAGCCGCAGCTCAGTTTTTGTCTCGGTTGTGAAAAAGAGTTAGCGGGAAGGGAGAGTTATTATTTTTCTTTTGCAAAGGGAGGTGTTATCTGCGCAAAATGTCGGGCGGGCGCCAGAGGCTGTAAGATTTCTTTGGGGAGTGTCAATTTTCTGCGGCAGGCGCTGAGATTTCAGCAAGAAAAGCTGGGGAGGCTCACTCTGACAGCGGCATCCAGTAAAGAATTACAACAAATTTTACCGGCTTACTTGAGTTATCATTTGGAGCGGAAAATTAACTCTCTGCGCTTCCTGAATTTGTTGAATGTGCGCTGTTAGGCACAATGCAGTTCACTTAAGGACATATGCCCTTTGTCATTCCTGGCTTGACCAGGAATCAAAAACCTATGGATTCCCGCTTTCGCGGGAATGACACTAAATGATTATTACTAGCGTTTCCAGGCCAATTTGGCTTAAGTGAACCGTATTGCTGTTAGCTAAGATTATTATAAAAAAGTTTTGTGAAACTCCTATTTTAGAACAAGGGGGAGATGGATGAGAAAAGTTTCTGTAACTATCTGTACTATTTTTGCCATCATCTGCCTTAGTCTTTGGGGAAGCCAACCTCAAGCTAGTCCCTCTCCCGTTCATCCACGGAAGACCGCCCCCTCCCAGATAACCGCCGTTAACCAGGAAACCGCTTCTTCAAATATTCACCCGGAATTTAAGCCGCCTCCCTCTTTGAGGAAGCGCGTAAATTATTGGAAAAAAGTATTTGCCAAATACAGTAGCCACCAACTCCTTATAATTGATAAAAAATATCCTTATATTATCTATACAGTTTTAGATTTTAGCGACTTATCCGAAGGAACCAGCGCCAGACATAAACGGAGAATTAAGCGGAAAAGATATACGAAATATAAAAAGAAATACCAAAAAATACTAAGAAAACTCGCTCAACCTAAATTGAATGTGGCTGCTCTAAGCCGTGAGGAACGCAGGGTATACAATCTGTTTTCTTCGGTCAAAGAAAAAAATAAGTTTGCAAAGGCTGCCAAATCGAGGCGATTTAGATCCCAAATTGGGCAGCGGGACAGGTTTCTCCAGGCATTGATTACTTCAGGGGCTTATCGGCCAAGGATGGAGCAAATTTTTGCCCGATATGGTCTCCCCAAAGAGATTACCTTGCTTCCCTTTGTCGAGTCTTTCTTTAAGGTTAGGGCCAGGTCGCGTAAAGGAGCATCCGGGGTATGGCAGTTTATCCGCTCTACCGGCCGGAGGTTCTTGCGGATTAACTCTGCGATCGATGAGCGGCAGGATCCCTTCCTGGCAACAGAAGCTGCGGCTAAGTTTATGAAGGAGAACTACCAGCGCCTAGGTTCCTGGCCGTTGGCTATTACGGCTTATAATCATGGGCCGGGAGGGGTCGATCGCGGCATACGCAAAACCAAAAGCAGGGATTTGGCCTATATCATCGAGCATTATAAAAGCCGGCGATTTGGTTTTGATTCTCAAAATTTCTTTGCAGAATTGTTGGCGGTAGTGGAGATTGTTAACAATTATCAGAAATTTTTTGGTCCTGTGAAACTCGACCCACCCTTGAAATTTGAGGTAGTGGAGATTACGACACCGATAACCCTGAGTTCCCTGGTTAAATATACTCCTCTTTCCAAACAGGATATTATACGTCTAAATCCGGCTTTCAATAAGTCGGTCCGTTCTTCGTGGAGACCTATCCCTAGAAGGTATAAATTGAATATTCCCCCGGGAGCGGAGGAGAAATTCCGTTTAGCCTATGCCAAGATTCCGCCGACTAAATTTGCCGGAACGCGGGGAGGACTGACCCGTAAGGGTTGGCATAAGGTCGAATGGGGGGAGACACTCTCTGAAATTGCCCGCTACTATGGCGCCTCCATCAGCGCCCTGACGGAGATGAACGATCTCTATAATAAACATTGGTTGCGGGCGGGCCAGCTACTCCGAGTGCCCGCAATAACGGCGGTTGTGGCTGATGCGGAAACGGACTGGCACCGGGTGCGGCGGGGGGATACGCTGTCCAGGATTGCCCGGCGCTACGGTGTTTCAGTAAACACCCTGGCGAGACTAAATTCCCTGCCCAATAGGCATCTGTTACAGGCGGGCCAGCTCCTGCGGGTGTCAGGCGCTGTCCAGCCGAAAATAACTCCTGTGGTAAGTTCTGCGCCGATGATGAGCCCATTATCAATAGCTGAGGTTCCCGCCAGGTCTAAATCTTCTGATTATGGGGTTGTACTGGTAGATTATGACCAGGGAATTGCCTGGGCAGTGGTAAAAACGCATGAGACCCTCGGTCATTTCGCAGACTGGTGCCGTGTAAGAACGCAGGTGTTGCGAGACCTCAATGATCTTAGCTATCATGAGCATCTCAAGGTAGGCCAGCGGATTATGGTAGATATTTCCAGAGTGGGACAGGGGAAACTGGCGGCAAAACGGGAGGCATTCCATGAAGAGCATCAGCGGAAATTCCTGACTAAATACAATGTGGAGCGGGTGGAAACCTATGTGCTTAAGCGCCATCAGAGCGCTTGGTATGTATGTCGTTATTATAATGTTCCCCTGTGGTTGGTAGAAGAATATAATAAAGGCCGGAATTTAGCCCAACTCAGCCCCGGAGACAGGCTCCGCATCCCTATCCTTTCTCAGGCTCCCCTGGAGCTATAAAAGTATATAGGTAAAATTTTGAGATGTAAGGGTGTAAAATATTCGCGCCAGTCTGTTGGGTGTAGAATATGGCGCCCTTAATTTTTATTTTTTATAAGAGGAGGTACTTGCAAAAGTGCCAGGCCAGGGCGGTGGCCCTGGCCTACCCTATATGGGTAGTGTTGGGGCCACTGCCCCAACATATAGTATGGCTAACTTTTTTAAAATGACTTTTGCAAGAGGCTCAGAGGAGTGAAGATGAGCAAATTAGGTATAATTGGTGGAAGTGGATTATATCAGATAGAGGGTTTGGAAAAAGTAGAGACCAGACAGGTAAAGACTCCTTTTGGGTCACCTTCGGATGACTATATTGAAGGGGCGCTTAATGGTAAGCCGGTAGTATTTTTACCGCGACATGGCCGGGGGCACCGGCTGCTTCCGACCGAAATCAATTTTCGGGCTAATATCTATGGCCTGAAGAGCTTGGGGGTCACCAGAATTCTCTCAGTAGGCGCCGTAGGCAGCCTTAAGGAAGAAGTAAGACCTCTGGATATGCTCATTCCCGATCAGTTTATAGATTTGACCAAGCGGAGAGTGTCTACTTTCTTTGGAGAGGGGCTGGCCGCCCATGTAGGTTTTGCTGATCCTCTCTGTCCCGAGTTGGGAAGCCTGCTTTATGAAGCTTCAATAAGTGCTGGCTGTCGGACGCATAAAGGGGGGACGTACCTCTGTATTGAAGGTCCCCAGTTTTCCAGTCGGGCCGAATCCCGTCTTTACCGATCATGGAACGCCGATATTATTGGGATGACCAATGTTACCGAGGCGAAACTGGCGCGGGAGGCGGAGATGTGTTATGCTACTTTGGCTTTGGTGACTGACTATGATGTCTGGCCTGAAAGTGAGGAGGAGGTAACCGCGGATATGATTATAGCTAATCTCCAAAAGAATGTAGAGGCTGCTAAACAGATCATTCGCCAGACAGCGGCTAATCTTCCCGCCGATACAGATTGCTCTTGTAATCAAGCCTTGCAAACCTCGCTGATTACCGATCCTGGTTCTATCCCTGCCGCCGCCAAAGAAAAACTAAACTTGATCGCGGGGAAGTATTTAAAGTAGAAACTAATATGTGTACCAGCGGCGGATGTTCCAAGGCACTGAGAGTAATTGCTGTTTGGGTTGCGGTTGTTTTTTGCCCCGGTTTGGCTGCCTGTGCCTCCCAGGGAAAAGCTGCCAAATTTATAGTTCGTCCGCCTTCCGGAGAATGGAGCCTGCAAAAAGAACCCCCCGCTGGTCTGCCTACCCGTGATTTGGTGCAGTTTTACCTTAAAAAAAACAATGGGACCCTGATTTTAGTGCGTGTGGGGCCGAATACGCCGGCATATGGTGTTCCTATACATATGAATCTGCTGGGAGATGAGTTTTGTTTTTTAGTTAAAGCCGGGGGGATGAAAGGGGATCTAATCAGGAAAGTTGAGCTAAAGCTAACTAACCCTTATTTTGATCATGCTAAAGCTTATCTCTACAATGTGCATTACCCAGGGTTAGGCAAATCCCTGAACCTGGTAGTTCTGCTTAAAGGCAAAGAGGTATTGGTAGTGGATTTTTTAGCGCCGGTAAAATTGTTTGACAAAGAGGCGGCGGAGTTTTATAAATTCCTGGAAGGATTTCGGGATGATAAACCGGTTGCTCCGAAAAAATAGAAAGAATACCAATCGGCCGCGCAAATATTGAGTTGGGGGAAAATTTTTCATAAGTAGTCGTATGTAAATAATTCATCGGTTTCGATGTCTGATCTTTCGGCTTGAGACAAGCCGAAACATCTAACAGAAACATCTATAAAAGTGTTGAGTTAATTATTTACGCTCACTAAGCAATTTGGGAGAGAGAAACTAAAATGAGTGTAATAGTAATCGGTTCGGTTGCCTTTGATTCGGTAAAAACACCATTCGGTGAGGTGGAGAAGGCCATTGGGGGATCGGCCACCTATTTTGCGGTCGCCGCCAGTTATTTTAGTTCTGTACGGCTGGTGGGAGCGGTAGGCGAGGATTTTACCGATGAGCATCTGAGGGTATTTTCCGGTCGGCCAATTGATTTGAGCGGCTTACAGCGTCGTCCTGGCCAGACCTTCTATTGGAAGGGAGAATATGGGTTTGACCTAAATCAGGCTCATACCTTGGCGGTTCAGCTTAATGTTCAGGAGAATTTCCAACCTGAACTTCCCTCTCATTATCGTTCCACCGATACGGTGTTTTTGGCTAATACCGATCCGGAGTTACAACAGCTTATGTTGGAGCAGATGGATGACCATAAATTTATAGCTTGCGACAGTATGAATTTCTGGATAGAAAATAAGCCTGACCAGCTAAAAAAGGTCTTACGCAGCGTAGATATGCTGCTTTTGAATGAGGCTGAAGCAAGACAGTTGGCAGAAGATCCCAACCTGGTGAAAGCGGCGGGGAAAATAATGCAGTTAGGTCCAAAGCATGTAATAATAAAACGCGGGGAGTATGGTGCCCTGTTGTTTTCTCCTGATTCTGTATTTGCCGCGCCGGCTTATCCGTTGGAGTTTATTTATGACCCTACTGGGGCGGGAGATAGCTTTGCCGGCGGGGTAATAGGCTATCTGGACAGCACCGGTACCTTTTCTGAAGCCAATCTCCGGCAAGCCATTATTTTTGGGAGCGTGATGGCTTCATATAATGTGGTCAGCCTGGAGCGTCTGGCTAGTCTATCCTATCCTGAGATTGAGGAGCGCTTCTGGGAGTTTAAGAAACTATCCCATTTTGACGGCATAGAGTCTGCGCCATGTCAATAATAATTACGATCAGTTATCAGAATAGCCCTACTGTGTTGACGTATTACTGCTTATCAAAACTTGTTCTCATAGGTAACTTGGCTGAAAGGTAGGGAGTAATAGGTGAAGTCGGCCCAATATCGGCTTGGAAAATTCGTTGGAGCAACTGCTCCGGCGCCTGGGATTATCTGAATTTATCCCCAAGTCGGGATTAATCGCGGTAAAACTACATTTTGGCGAGCGGGGCAATTTAAGCTATATTCATCCCTGCCTGGTAAGAGGTGTGGTAGATCAGATTGGGGCTGCGGGTGGAAAGCCATTTCTGACAGATACCAATAGTCTTTATGTCGGGAGCCGCTCTGATGCGGTCAGACATTTGGAGACTGCTTATCATAATGGGTTTGGCTACCAGATGCAGGGAACGCCTGTTATTATAGCGGATGGGCTGCGGGGGGCGGATGCGGATGCGGTTGAGATAAAGCAAAAGCATTTTGAGAAGGTAGATTTGGCCTCCCAGGTTTGCCAGGCCGATGCGATGGTCTGTCTTACCCATTTTAAAGCCCATGAGATGACCGGGTTTGGAGGCGCCTTAAAGAATGTAGGCATGGGATTGGCGGCCAGATCGGGAAAATTGGCGATACATTCCACGGTAACTCCTTACATAGCTCCTGATTGTATTGCCTGTGGCAGTTGTATTCACTATTGCCCAAGTTCAGCGATCACTCTTTCCGGCCCGGAGGGTCAGGCGGTAATTAATTCCGAGATTTGCTTGGGCTGTGGACAGTGTATAATCTCCTGTCCTGAGAAGCAGATCCATCTCCGGTGGGATGAAACTGTGCAGAATGTCCAGGAGAAAATTTGTGAATATGCCTATGGTTTGCTGGTAAAACGGGCGTTACCATCCATATTCCTTAATTTTCTGCTATACATTACTCCCTTATGTGATTGTTACGGTTATTCCGGGGCCTCAATTGTGTCCGATATCGGTATCTTGGGCTCACATGATCCGGTAGCTATTGACCAGGCTTCCGCTGATTTAGTAAACGATAGTTCCGGCTTGCCGGGCAGCGCTCTTGCTTCTGCCTTTCAACCAGGCGAGGATAAGTTTCGCGCCTTATTTCCCCAGGTGGACTGGAGTGTCCAGCTTGCCTATGGAGAACAGCTGGGACTTGGTTGCCGGGACTATGAGCTGGTGTCTATATAGGGATAGGAATAGCAGGGCAACCCTTAACTTTCTATGGGATAAGCTTGTTTTTTGCTGAGGGCTTATGTTATAGTTTGTGCCACAAGAGAAATGGATTTTAAAAAAAGCCGGATTAATATTTTCTCGGGGAGATGATTATTATACTGAAGAAAGACGTTACCCAACAGGAGATAGACCATATCGAGGGGAAAATCGCCTCGTTAGGGTTGAAGGTTCATGTGTCTAAGGGGACAGAGCGGACGGTTTTAGGTGTTATTGGAGACGAGGCTGTTATTCGAAATCAGCCCTTGACGGTTCTACCCGGAGTGGAACAGGTGATGCCGGTGCTTAAGCCGTATAAATTGGCCAGTCGGGAATTTAGAAGTGATGATACGGTGATTGATCTGGATGGGGTGCGGATCGGGAACCAAAAAATTGTGGTTATGGCTGGGCCGTGCTCGGTGGAGAGCGAGGAAGCTCTCCTTAAGATTGCTTCTGCGGTGGCGCGTAGCGGCGCGACCTGTCTTCGGGGGGGGGCCTTTAAACCTCGCACATCTCCTTATTCCTTTCAGGGATTAGGCGAGGAGGGCTTAAAACATCTGGACAAAGCCCGGAAAGAGACCGGACTTAAAATAGTGACCGAGCTTATGGATCCCCGGGATGCCGAGCTTGTATTTGAATATGCCGATATTATTCAGATCGGCGCCCGGAATATGCAAAATTTTAGGCTGCTGACGGAGGTAGGAAAATACCGGAAGCCGATACTCCTAAAACGAGGATTAAGCTCTACGATTACGGAACTATTGATGTCCGCCGAATACATTATGTCTCAGGGGAATTATCAGGTGATTTTGTGTGAACGCGGTATCCGCACCTTTGAGACTTATACCCGCAATACGATGGATTTGAGTGCGGTGCCGGTAATTAAGAATTTAAGTCACCTGCCGGTAATTTGTGATCCCAGTCATGCCGTAGGCCGCTGGGAACTGGTAAAGCCAATGGCCAAAGCGGCGGTTGCGGCTGGGACGGACGGTCTGCTTATTGAGGTGCATCATGATCCTGAGAATGCCCTCTCTGACGGGGTACAATCTCTGCTTCCCAGCAAATTCAGCCAACTTATGGAGGAGTTAAAGCCCATTGCGCAGGCTGTCGGGCGCAAAATCTAAGCTATTTCATTATTCACATTTCCGATAAACAATTTGTAAACTCGCCCCTTCCGAACAAACTAAAGCGCTACTATTAATCTAAGAGGACTGTTGTTTGTGTAAGGGCCGTATAGTAAGGTAAATCATGCGATTTATAAAACAAGATACCCATATCCCGTTTATTTCCTTTCGTTACTGGTTTTTTGCTATCTCTGGAGCGCTCATTTTAGCAGGGTTGACCTCGATTGTAGCAAGAGGGGGGCTAAATTACGGCATAGACTTTGCCGGTGGAACATTGGTGCAGATAAAGTTCTTTTCCCCCATTCCTATTTCCAAAATACGGGGAGCGCTAAAGGATATTGATGTGGGGGAGAGCATTATCCAACAGGTAGGCGCTCCTGAAGAAAATGAAGTGCTTATTCGTTTAGAAAAAAGTTCCGGCGAATTGGAAGGTCTGTCAGCTAAGCTGACGGATAAGTTCGGAGAAATATTTGGCCCTGATAAGTTTGAGGTGCGGCGGACGGAGATGGTCGGCCCGCGGATAGGCAAAGAGCTCAGGGAAAAAGGATTTTGGGCGGTTATTTTTGCTCTGATTGGAATATTGGCTTATGTGTCTATTAGGTTCGCGCTAAGATTTTCTATAGCTGCGGTTCTGGCTTTGGCCCACGATGTAGTAATTACTTTAGGGATACTATCTATCTTCAATAAAGAGATTACCTTATCAGTACTGGCTGCGTTGCTCACTCTGGCCGGTTACTCTATTAATGATACCATTGTAGTGTTCGACCGTTTCAGGGAGAACATACCTGAGCTGCGCAGGAAAAGCTATCTGGAGATATTGGATTTAAGTCTCAATCAGACCCTCAGTCGAACTTTGCTGACCTCTGTCACTACTATTTTAGTTACCTTGGCTTTACTGATCTTGGGCGGAGAAGTTATTCATGATTTTGCCTTTACCCTGACCTTTGGCATCCTGGTGGGTACATACTCCTCTGTTGCTATCGCCAGTCCGATAGTTTATATTTGGCAGACAATCTCCGAGCGCAGGAAGAAAAGGCCGGCGCCGGTAGCTACTTTAAAAACTTCATCCCCTTCCAAACCAGCATCCTTATCCCCTACCCCTAATTCCAGATCTCCACAGCTTGCGCGCTCACAAGTCGTTGCTGCTGCCGGTTCCAGCTCTGCAAGAGCAGGCGCCAAAGCCCAGGCGCGGCGGCGGGGGCGTACCAAAAAGCGCAAAAAATAGTTTTTCAATCACCCTGTCATAATGACAGTATAGTAGTCGGGCGTTGTCATTATGACAAGCCAGCAACTACAATCCCTCTTTTGTAACATATTGTATTTACACATATATTAGATGGTATGTTTTGGGCACGATTATTGCTCCTATAAATATCAGTATAAAGTACAGAAAATGGAAATTGTATAAGCTGTGAAAATCTTTAGTTTGGATGAATGAAAGGAGGGAAAGAGCAATGGGTAATCTTAACAAGTTTTTAGCTGTTGGTTTAATCGTGGTAGGGGCGTTGGTTTATTATTTTGTCGTTCTTAATAAGCATGCTGATAATATGAATGAGATGAGAACTTCTACTTACCGGTTAGGTTAACGCTGGTTATATTCTATTAAAAGTAATAGAGTGGTTTGTGTGGCCCTTGAAATATTCGAGGGCCATTTTATTTGAGGAGGTGTGGCGGCTAATTCAATCGTATAGATACCGTCTTTAATGGTAACTTCTCAAAAAGTTGAGGTATAAGCCGATTGGCGCATTAAGATTGGGAGTTGTGGCAGCAGATTTCTCCCTGCAACTCGGTCAT